>JAHAZB010000068.1 GCA_018384175.1 Eubacteriales bacterium | reverse complement strand
GTATTACTATTTATATGGAGAGAATAAAATGACAAAGAAAATTATATCAGTATTATCGGCAACTGCCTTGTTATTAGGCACAGTTGCGAGTGCGGATTATGGCTGGGCAACCGAGGCGGTAAACTTCTGCGTTGAACGCAAAATTCTAAGCGGAACAGGAAACGGCGACCTTGCACTTGGCGAGGGCTTAACCCGCGAGCAGATGGCAAAGATGCTGTGCGACAGTTTCGGTATAGAACCTGCAATAAGTGCAGAGCCTGTTTTTGAAGATATTGCAACGGATAGCTGGAGCTATGGATATGTAAGTGCGATTGCATCAAAGCTTTTCGGCGGTGTTAAACAAGCGGAGCTTAAGCCGGCCGAGTATGTTTCTCGTGAGGAATTTTGTGCGACTATGGTTTTGGCTTATGGTATGAGCGGTGGTTATCAGAGAAATCCGTATCTTCTCGATTTTAACTTTACAGATGCGGATGATATAACAGCTAAGTATAAAAAGCTTATAACAGTTGCAGTGGAGCGTGGCTTGATGTCAGGTGCAGAGGGAAAGCTTAATCCGAAAGCAAATCTTACAAGAGCAGAAGCTTGTTCGTTTTTGCAACGTGCTATTTCGGTAAAAGAAGGCAAGCTGAAGATTGACCCCAAGGAGTTAGGTGTTATACAGTCAAGAACCCCTATGACAGGTGCACCTGCAGTAACATTAGAGCAGGCGCAGGCTTGGGCAACATACAGAGGTGCAACCGAAAGCTTTGTTGCGGCTGCTGAATATTACTGGAAATACGGCGAAATAACAACCATTCGCCCTGAATTACTCTATGCACAGTCGGCGAAGGAAACTGGATTTGGTAAATACGGCGGTGCAGTTTTACCTGAACAGAACAATTTTGCAGGAATTAAGAAATACGGTCATAACGGAGACGCAACAGAAGACCACGAAACCTTTGAAACTCAGGAGGATGGTGTTCGTGCGCACTTTAATCATATGACCGCATATCTGGGCTTGGAGCCTGTGGGCGAAACACACGGAAGATATCAGTCAATTAAGTCAATGCCATGGGCTGGAAGTGTTGAGCTTTTGGAGGAACTGGGCGGTAAGTGGTGCCCTGACCTTTATTACGGTTTCTCAATTCTTCACGATTACATAGAACCGATGATGAAAGGAAACTAACAAAAAGTGTTAATAAGTGTTAATTCGGTCAGCAAAAGCTTTGCTGACGAGGTGTTGTTCGAGGATGTCAGTTTTTCGATAGATGATTCTGACAAGATTGGTTTTGTGGGCGCAAACGGTGCAGGAAAATCAACCCTTGTCAAAATTCTTATGGGCGAACAAAGCTCGGACAGCGGGGATGTTTTCAAAAATAAATATACAAAGATAGGCTACTTAGAGCAATATGCGTGCTCGGACGGGGACAAAAGTCTTACCGATGAGCTTTTGTCGGTATTTCCTGAGCAGGTAGCCATTGAGGAGGAGCTTGATGTAATCAGAGTTCGTCTGGAGGGCAGTAAATCGGGTGATGAGAGCCTGATTGCACGTCAGGGTGCTCTTACCGACCGTTACGGCGAAATAGGCGGATATACCTATAAAAGCAGAATAAGAGCAACCTTAATAGGTCTTGGATTTACGGAGGAGGAGCTGAAAAAGAGTGTTTCCACACTTTCGGGTGGGCAAAGAACACGTGTTGCTTTGGCGAAAATACTTCTCTCCGACTGTAATCTACTCTTTCTGGACGAGCCTACCAACCACCTTGATATTGACTCGATAAAGTGGCTTGAGGACTTTATAGCATCGTCCAAGGTGGCGTTTCTGATAATTTCTCATGACAGATATTTCTTGAACAAGGTTACAAATCGTACCTTTTCGCTCGAAAACAAGCGATTTCATGCGATGAATTTGCCATATTCGGAGTTTGCACAACAGCGTGAGGTGGAGAGAGTTACCGAAAGACGAAGCTTTGAAAATACTATGAATGAAATCGAGCGACTGGAGAGCATAATCGAACAACAACGCAGATGGAACAGAGAAAAGAATATCAAAACCGCCGAGAGTAAACAAAAGGTTGTAGATAAGCTTAAAAGCACACTTGTAACACCTGATAAAGTGCAGGAGAAAGCAGTTTTTAGCTTTGGTGGATTTTCTGGCGGCGGAGATAATGTTCTGATACTTGAGGATGTTGCCAAAAGCTTTGGAGATAAGAGAATTTTCAGGAATTTTAATATGCATATAACACGTGGCGAGAGGGTGTTTCTGCTTGGTGCAAACGGCTGTGGAAAGACAACACTCCTGAAAATAGCACTCGATATGCTCGATGCCGATTGCGGAACTGTTACGCACGGTGCAGGAATAAAAATCGGGTACTATGACCAGCTTCAGGAAAGCCTATCACCACACAAACGGATAATTGACGAAATATGGGATGAATTTCCGCGCCTTACCGAAACGGAGGTAAGAAATGCTCTTGCGGCATTTTTGTTCCGTGGCGAAGAGGTGCTTCGTGAGATAAGCAAGCTTTCGGGTGGTGAAAGAGCAAGAGTTGAGCTTACAAAGCTTGCACTTCGTGATGTTAACTTCCTCATTCTCGACGAGCCTACTAACCATCTTGATATTGATGCAAGAGAGGCGCTGGAGGATGCGCTGTCGCAGTTTGAGGGTACGATTTTGGCAGTCAGCCACGATAGATACTTTATAAACCGTCTTGCAACAAGGGTGGTTTATATGAACGAAAACGGAACAGAAAGCTATCACGGCGGCTATGACTATTTTCTTGAAAAGCATACAGCAGAAAGGGATGCGGTAATAGCTGCACAACAACCCAAAAGCGGCGGCGAGGACTATAAAATGCGAAAGCAGCTTCAGGCTGAACGAAGAAAGAGGGAGAATGACCTTAAAAAAGCGGAAGCAAAAATAGCAGAGCTTGAGGAAAAGATTGAGGAGAATAACAATCTTCTGGCGAGTGAGGAAATAGCCACCGACTACCTAAAGGCTGCGGAAATTTTGGGCGAGAATGTAAAGCTGGAAGCTGAGCTTGAAGATATGTACGCAATTTGGGAAGCTTTGGCTGCTGAAGTACAATAATAAATACAGTATTACAAGTAATTTGCTTTGGTTTGTCAGGGATGCCGTTTCTTACAAATAATGTGTCAAATGTATCACAACACAATGTAGGATTCGGCATCCCCGACGAACCATTTTTTTAGTCTTTGTCCGAAAGCTTCGTTTCAAGCCGACCGATATGTATGCACGCAAAATCACGACTCAGCTTGTCGGCAATTTCGCGTATCTCGGTGCTTTTGTCCTTGGGAATTATAACGATTTCCGCAGTCGGATTTTTCAGCATAAGAGTTCTTGCCGCATTTTCCAGACGTTCGGCATCGCTTTTGAGATATATAACAATTCTGTCTAAATCGCCGGTGTTGGAAAGAAGTAAAGAACATATTTCCTTTATAAGCGCAAGTACGCCGTAAACTGCAAAAACCGATAATATTGCTATAACAACAGCATCCATAAGCTCACTCCTTTGCACTACATATTATGCAGTATTAAATGTGTTTGTGAAATATACCGAAAAATGAGACGTAGGAGGCTGATGTTTTGTGGGTATGGAAGTGCTCTTTGTTGTGATACAATTGATGGGTGACAAATCAAAAGGAAAATGAACTCTAAATATGATATAATGTTTAATAACCACAAAAAACATATATCAAAGGAGTCATTTTCCCATGAACATTTTAACATCAG
>JAHAZB010000066.1 GCA_018384175.1 Eubacteriales bacterium | reverse complement strand
AACAAACAGGTGGAGCAAGAGCAAGAAACAACAAAACTAATCCTAACTGCTTGTGGTTCTCAATGCCAGCAAGCCTTGCAAGTGACAGAAAGTGGTATGATGTAGAGTTTGTAATCAATCTTGATACTGATGATGCAACAATTAAAATTTGTCCTGAAGGTTCAAACACAGCAGTACACACAGATTCAAAGAAGTACTATGCAGGCCTTGGTGTATTTGAATTTGCACAGGATATCTCATCAGCAGGATCAGCGTATGCTGCAAGAATTGACGATATCGTATTCTATAATGTATATGACAGCGAACCTGAGTTTACAGAAGCAAATATCAAGCTTTATGCGGGCGATGTAATGCAGGCAGATTTTTACAAAATCAGCAAGTTTACAGACAAGATTGTTATATCCTTCCCACAGAAGATAAAGGCAGAAACACTACTTGCTTCAAATATTTATCTTACAGACGAGAATGGAGCAACAGTTGCTACAGGCAGTCAGGTTGTTGACGGTATAGAATGCACACTAACACTTTCTGAAACTCTTGCAGTAGATGGCACATACACATTGCATATCAAGGATCTTAAGAACACAAGCGGATACGTAATGAGTGGCGAATTTACTCAAGATTTTGTTGTAGAATCTGCAACTGTAGTTTCAGGACTTAAGAATATTATGATTGGCAGTGAGGAAGTAGTTTCACTCAGCCAACTTACAGCAGGTAGCGAGGTTACAGTAAATTACAGCGTAGAAAACACAACAGATACAAAGCAGGATGCTACAATCATCATTGCTTTCTATTACTATGAAAACGATATTCCTGTTTTGGTAAGCTGTGATGTAATTCCAGGCGAAGTTGCTGCAAATACAAAGGCAGATAATTTATCACAAACATTCACAGTTCCAAACGATACTTTCAATAATATGGTTGTAATGCTTTGGGATGATGTAGAAAGAATGAAGCCTTTAACAAGTACAATTGAAATTAACAACTAATAATATACTTATGGGATACTCCGCTTTTTTGCGGAGTATCCTGAATATATTTTACTGATATATGAAAGGGTTATTTATATGAAAAAATACGGTAAAATTTTAGGTGCAATATTTTTGATATCTTGCCATCTGACCTCCGTTGCTTTTGCCAATGGTGATGTTTGTGATGTAAAAAAATCGGCAGAGTTGGGAAAATGCGATATTGTGATTGAAACAAAACCAAATGCTTCAGTTCTGGTTCAAATATTGCCTGCATCAAAAAGCTTAAATGCGCTTGATAACGAAAATACCATAGGTGACAGTATCAAGTATTTCAGGAATATTGTCGCTGATGAAAACGGAAAAGCAAGTATATCAGTAGAACTTGAAGACAGCGGAGAGTATATGGTTTATGCAAAATTTGAGGGGAACGAGCAAATTGATGCAGATGACGGAAATAAATTTTATTTTGCTACTAAAGATAAATACGAGGATATTATTGAAAGATTAAACGAAAAGCTGTCAAATGACGACTTTAATGGATTCAAAACAATACTTTTGAATAAAAATGACAGTGGAATAGATAATACACAGGCAATTGGATTCCCGTCTGATTTAACAATTGATTATGATAAGGCTGCAGAACTACTTTATAATAATGTAAAAACATCATTGATGGGAACAGATGCAAAGAAGAATTCAGCACTTGTGAATGCTTGCATAGGAATTGAAGCATTGAAGGAAAACAAAACTGATAATGCTTTTCCATTCTTAGAAGAATACTTGAACATTTCTGCCGAATTTGAAAAATTCAGCAGTAGACATATAAAAAGTGAAAATGCAGAAAAGAAATTTTCGGCTATATTAAAGAATGAATTAAATAGCCTGACGAATGCAGAGCTTGATCAAATCGTAAAGCCTGCTCAAAAGGCGTTGATTTTAACAGTTGTTAACTATCCTGAAAATGCGGGAACTAATATTAAAGAAGTTATGAACGCATATAAGGGTATATTGGCTGAAAACGGACTTAATACATTAAGCGAAAATGTCCGTGTTTATGACTTGTTAAAGAGCAAGAATTTAAGTACAATTCAGCAATTGGTTACAGAGTACAATAGTGCTTTGGCTACTGTAAATAATCAAGGCTCCTCCGGTGGTGGCGGAGGTGGTGCCGGCGGAGGTGGCGGAGCATCATCAGGAGGGGGAAATACAACCTCCAGCAGAAATCCTGATACAATAATTTATGATGGCGAATTGCCACCGTCGGTAGGTCAGAAACTTGATATGAATTTTGAAGATTTGGATGGGGTTGATTGGGCATACAGCGCTATTTCAAGACTTTATGAAAAGAAGATTATTTCAGGTTATTCAGAAAATCAGTTCAAGCCTTCCAATACAGTGAAGCGTGAAGAATTCGTGAAAATGCTTGTTTGTGCATTGGTACTTGACGGTGAAGTTGCAGAAAATCCCTTTAAGGATACCAAAGGAGATTGGTCGGAAAACTATGTGGCGGTTGCCTTTAAGCATAATCTGGTAAAAGGTATTGCAGAGGATATTTTTGGAAAAGGCAGAGAAATTTCCAGACAGGATATGTCGGTAATGATATACAATGGATTGCTTGCATGCGGATATAAGCCGACAGGATATTCTTATAATTTTGATGATGAAGCGGCAGAATATGCAAAAACCGCCATATCAGAGCTTTCGGGACTTGGGATAGTCAGCGGTGTGGGTGATAATAAGTTCAATCCTACTGCTAATTCTACAAGAGCAGAGGCAGCTGTTATCATTGACAGAGCACTTAATTATTTTAACAAGGGAGAATAATAATGAAAAAAATATTTAGCATTATATTA
>JAHAZB010000061.1 GCA_018384175.1 Eubacteriales bacterium | reverse complement strand
GAATTAAATAGTAACCCCATTCCCATTTATATATTTCGTTGGAATATTTCAAACCCTCGGCAAAAGAAAACACCTGCTCGTGAATATCGTTTGTAAAAATAAACAATATAAGCGCAACCGCCGGCAGAAACAACAGATACCTGCCTCTTGCACTCGGTTTTCCGCTTTTTCGTCCCATACCGAGTATTGTCAGAAGCAACACCACGGGAGCAAGGCATTGCGGAATATAATAGGAATACCAAAAGTATCTCGTTGACGTTTCTGAATACGAAACGTGATATTTGAGAAATCTGATGAACAAAACAAGTCCAAGCAACACAATCGTCACCGTGATGCCCGTGCGAGTGCTTTTGTCGGAAACGCGAGCGACGACGGACGCCGTCCAGTACGCCATAATGCCGAAAAATATCAATTCGGCAAGCAAACAGAACAATATTTTCACACCGTTGCTTTGAACGTAATTGTCCGCGACCTGAAACGCACAGGCAACGCAGAAAAACACCGTGGCAACCGCAAAGGACAAAATATCCTTTATCTTCGACTTCGTAACGTCCATTACCGTTGCACCCCTTGCACTTTGCCTGTCGCAGTCTTACCCGTGCGCAAAAATTCCACTACGTCGCCTATGTCGCAGTCGAGATATTCGCAAATACGAAGCAGCGTTTCCATAGAAACCGGTTCTTCTTTATATAGTTTCGTAAGCGTATTCGGCGCCAGTTCAACCGCCTTCCTGAGTTCAGAGCCGTTCATCCTTTTATCAATCAGCAATTTCCATAACTTTGAATAACAAATTTTACGCATCGATTCGCTCCTTCTGCTTTTCGTTTAAGTAGTTTATGCCATATTGATTATGGCACATTTTTTCTATAAAGACAATAGGTTATCTCTTTGATTTTATAAAATCTCTTATAAAGATGCGATTCATTCCCAAAGAAAATACAAAAGGCAGAGAAGCTCTGTCCCTTTGTTTATATATTTTCTCTAAAACTCTCGTATCGTTTCAAAACAGAAAAACGCCGGAGCATAAATTCCTGCATTTGACATAAAGTCACGCTATAATCTATCCCTTGGTTCAATCTGTTCAGCAATATTAATAAGCAATACGCCACGCTCTCTTGCGTAACTAAAACACTTATATGCGCCGCCGCTCTCTCTTTTAATGTAACCTATCATTAAATCGCAATTTTCTGCAAGCCATCTGTTTCTTTTCTCGATAGCGGCTTTATAATGACATTTATAATCGTTTGGCATTATCACTTCATCATATGATTTTTCTATCAGGTCTAAATTTGCGATTTCATAAGGTAAGACAAGCGTAAGCGAGCAAAACGCCGACCATTCGCTTTTCAACCGCCTGACGGCAGAAGCCGCCAGCTCGTCAAACTCTCCATTCTTGCCAACATAAAATTCAATATATTCATGCTTTTCCAAAAGCATAGATAATACTGTATCAAGTTCATCTGCTACTTGTCTATGTTCATCAACAACTCTGTGACCGATAAATGATACCCGATATATCTCCAACCCGAAAACACCTCCCTAACAGGCGAATTTTTAGTCTGCATATTGTTCGCCTATTAGCACAATAGGTGAACAAATTGTCTGTCTATGAACGTCTATTAGGAAAGTAATGGAAAAATTACAGATGTTTTATTTTTCAGAATAATCTCGAATTGACTTTAACATAAGTTTTATGGTATAATATAGGTAATTTGAAAGCCGTCTATTGCACTAACAGACGGCTTTTTAACTTAAAAAATTTTACCGAGTTTATTCATCATTTCTTTCTTATGTTCCATCATCGAGTGGGCATAACGGTTAAGGGTTACAGTTGCGTTCTTATGTCCCAAAATCTCCGAAAGCGTTTTGACGTCCATTCCGCATTCGAGCGCACGGGTTGCGAACGTATGGCGCAGAGAGTGAAATCCTTTCCTTTTGATTCCAAGCCGTTTTTGCAACAACTCAAAACTCCTCTGATATGAGCGCACGGTTATTCCGTGTCCGTTGCTTGAAACAATGTACTGTGAATTACTCTTTTTCTTATGTTCTTTCAATAGCGGCAACAGTTGTTTCGGAATCGGAATCGTTCTCATTGACGACGTTGTTTTCGGTGTGTCGATAATCCGGCATAATTTTCCGTTCTCGTCCCGTCCGTCGTGGCAGGTCTTATTGATTGCAATTGTCCCTTTGTTGAAGTCAATATCCGACCATTCCAAAGCCAACAGCTCCCCGATACGAAGTCCCGAATACAGGCAAAGCACAATCCCGAACAGTTTCGGCTTTTTGCTTGTCAGTACGGTTTGTTCGATTTTCTTCTGTTCCGGAAGTGTGAAACAGGACACATCCTTTTCTTTCGTTTTCGGGCGTTTGATTTCGTCTGCCGTCTATTCTTTGAGATCTCCGAGCGTGTAAGCGAGTTTCAGCGAATTCTGTATCACCGTAATAATTCCGTTCACCGAGTTCGCCGCCAACCCTTTTCCCGTTACGATATTCCCGCTCTGCATCAGCTCCGTAACATATCTCTGCAAAACAAGCGGCGTCAGTTCGTCAAGCTCATATTCTCCCAATTTTACTTTCAGGTGCTTCTCAATGATTTCAGAGTACCTTTCGCAAGTTTTTATCTTCGACGACGGCTGTATGTAATTACGAAACCATTCGTCCAACCACATTCCATATTTCATATTGTTCTCCTTTTCGTTATTACTATAATTATATTTTTTCTTATCACCTTTGGGAAACTACACTCAAACAGCAACAAAAAAGAGAGAACCTAAAAACTTGTTCTCTCTTAAAAATTATTATAAAATTGTAGTACCCTATCGAGCAAAAACGATATGTCGTAAGTTCAAGACCTGTTTTTTGAAAAAAGTGCCGAAATGCAGCTGTTAAATTCAAAGATTTTGTCCAACGACAAAATCACAAGATATAGTAACAAAAAAGCACAAGATACGCAATATCTTGTGCTTTTTGTCTGTTGTAGCTTTTTCGTACAACAAAGATGGCTCCCCCTGTAAGATTTAAACTTACAACTTACATTTCCCGTCACTTTATAGATAATCACTACCAATATCCAAAATTTTATTTTCATCAAGATGTAAGGATTTTAACCACTCATTCTTTTCCTTTTGTAGTTTACGGTAGCTTTCACTACCGGGATCGCAGAAAGACATCAATAGATTATAGTGTTTCAGTTTGTTCCTTATTTTATCATTCGGATCGTCCTCGTCCGAACAAGGTTTGCGGTATTGAATATAGAAAAGCCCAAAACTCGCCCAGCTGTATGCTTTCAAGTTTTGCTTTGCCGCTCGTTTGCAATATCTACGCCAGCAAAGCCGTAAAGACGACTGATGCTTACGCATCTGAAACTCTTCCCATTTAAAGTCAGGGATTAGATAACCTTTATCTTTTTTTACACGTTCGGGAAATAGTAAAATTCGAAGCTCTTCCTCGCTCATTCTTTGAATATCAGCAAATATAGTTTCGATTTTATTAAACCTATTTAAGACTTCCCACACAACAGTTCGAGAGCAACCGCAAAGCGTTGCAATTTGACTATTGTTGTTACCTTTTTGATAGTATTCGATAATTAACTTATATTTTACCATAAAAACACTCCATTTTATCGCCCTCTTTTACCTATATCCGTAGATACGGGAAAGTGTTCATTTTTATTGGCCACCCCCGATTTTGAGGTCTATTTTTCGGTTTTTGCAAGAAATGGAGGAGAAAAAAAGCAGTCGCTCTTTCTCAAGAATGACTGCTTTTTGCTTGTTTTAGTATAAAATATGAGTTTTTAAGCCGTTTTTGACCTTATTTGGTCGCCCTCGGATTACGGATATTCGCCTGTGCAGCAGCAAGTCTTGCGATTGGAACGCGGAATGGAGAACAAGAAACATAGTCTAAGCCAATGCTATGGCAGAATTCGATAGTTTCTGGATCACCACCATGTTCACCACAAATACCTAAGTGAAGGTCAGGACGAACTGAACGACCAAGTTCAGCAGCCATCTTCATAAGTTTACCAACACCTTTTTGGTCAATGTGAGCAAATGGATCACTTTCAAAAATCTTACGGTCATAATATTCTTCTAAGAATTTACCAGCATCATCACGGCTAAAACCAAATGTCATTTGTGTTAAGTCGTTAGTACCAAAACTGAAGAATTCAGCATATTCAGCAATTTCATCAGCAGTTAAGGCAGCACGTGGAACTTCAATCATTGTACCAATCTTATAAGAAAGCTTAACGTTGTTTTCTTTTAATACTTCTTCAGCTGTTCTTACAACAATATCACGAACATATTTTAATTCTCTTACATCACCAACAAGTGGGATCATAATTTCAGGAATAATTTTGTATCCTTCTTTATTAACTTCGATTGCAGCCTCAATTACAGCTCTTGTTTGCATTTCAGCAATTTCAGGATATGTAATAGATAGACGGCATCCTCTGTGACCAAGCATTGGGTTAAATTCATGTAGGCTTTCAACTGTAGCTTTTAATTTTTCGAAAGTTAAACCCATTTCTTTTGCAAGTTCATCAATTTCTTCATCTGTGTGAGGTAAGAATTCATGTAGTGGAGGGTCAAGATAACGAATTGTAACACTCTTTCCTTCCATAGCTTTATAAATACCGATAAAGTCATTACGTTGCATTGGTAATATTTTAGCAAGAGCTTTACGACGGCCTTCTTCATTATCAGAAACGATCATTTCACGAACTGCTGTAATTCTGTCTGCTTCAAAGAACATATGTTCAGTACGACATAGGCCAACACCTTCTGCACCAAAGCCGTTTGCAACTTTAGCATCACGCGGATTGTCTGCGTTTGTTCTAACTTTTAAGGCACGATATTTGTCTGCCCATTCCATTAATGTTGCGAAATCACCAGAAACTGTAGCGTCAACTGTAGGAATAGCTTCGCCATAAACATAACCAGTATTACCATCAATTGAAATCCAGTCAAGTTCATTGTAACGTTTTCCGCCAACTTCAAACCATTTTTCTTCTTCGTTAACTCTAATTTCACCAGCGCCAGCAACACAGCAAGTACCCATACCACGAGCAACTACGGCTGCATGACTAGTCATACCACCACGACCAGTTAAAATACCTTGAGATGCAATCATACCTTCGATATCTTCTGGAGATGTTTCAAGTCTAACTAATACAACTTTCATACCTTGAGCTTTGCATTCTTTGGCACGTTCAGCACTAAATACAACTTGACCACATGCAGCACCTGGAGATGCATTTAAGCCTTTTGTAATAGGGTGAGCAGCTTTTAATGCTTTTTGGTCAAAGCCTTTATGTAGTAAAGCATCAAGAGACTTAGGTTCTACCATAAGTACAGCTTCTTGTTCATTAATTAAGCCTTCTTTAACTAAATCAATGGCAATCTTTAATGCTGCTTGAGCAGTACGTTTACCATTACGGGTTTGTAACATGTATAATTTACCTTTTTCAATAGTAAATTCCATGTCTTGCATATCACGATAATGTTTTTCAAGAATCTTTGTTACTTTCTTGAATTCATCATATAATGCAGGGTTGTCTTCTTGTAAGTGAGCAATAGGTTGAGGTGTACGAATACCAGCAACTACGTCTTCACCTTGTGCATTAAATAAATATTCACCATATAGTACATTTTCACCAGTAGCAGGGTTACGAGAGAATGCAACACCAGTACCAGAGTCTTCACCCATATTACCGAATACCATTGTTTGTACGTTAACTGCAGTACCCCAAGAATAAGGAATACCATTTAAACGACGATAAACGTTAGCACGAGGATTATCCCAAGAACGGAATACAGCTTTAACAGCTTCTAATAATTGTACTTTTGGATCTTGTGGGAAAGGTTCTCCCTTAAGTTCTTCATATTTAGCTTTAAATTCTTGAACTAACTTCTTAAGATCATCAGCATCAAGATCAGTATCTTGTTTAACGCCTTTAGCTGCTTTCATTTCATCCATTAATGCTTCAAAATTAGACTTTTCAATTTCCATTACTACGTCTGCGAACATTTGAATGAAACGACGATAAGAGTCATAGGCAAAACGAGGGTTTCCTGTTAATTTAGCTAAGCCTTCAACAGCAACATCGTTTAAACCTAAGTTTAAGATTGTATCCATCATACCAGGCATTGATGCACGAGCACCACTACGAACTGATACTAATAATGGATTATTATCATCACCAAATTTTTTGTTATTGATTTTTTCAATTTTTGCAAGAGCTGCATAAATTTGATCAACAACTTCATCAGAAAGCACTTTGCCATCATCATAATACTTTGTACAAGCTTCAGTTGTGATTGTGAAGCCTTGAGGTACTGGTAAACCAATGTTAGTCATTTCGGCTAAGTTAGCACCTTTACCACCTAGAAGGTTACGCATTGACTTGTTGCCTTCACTGAATAAATAAACAAATTTACTCATTTAATAGTCTCCTTTTCTTTTTTAAATATTTCACAATTTTTGATTATACCACAATGACGTTTAAAAAGCAACGAAATAATATCATTTTTTTTAAAACACGTTAAAAATAAAAAGGCAAAAACAGCCTTTTTACTTATAAATTTTTATTTTTTTAGTTATTTCATCCTGACTAATATTAAATTTTTCACAATTGTTTTTTAGATTTTCAATGTTGCTTACAAGTGTGGTAAGAACAAATGAATCAACGTTTGATGTATTATAACAAATGTTTGAACCAAACGAAATTATTGTACTTGGAACATAGAGTTCAACAAAGTTTTGGGTTTGTGCATTGTTACAATTTGCGAAAGCATTATTGCCTATTGTTTTTAAGCCTTCAGGAAGCAAAACTTTGGTTAATGAAGTGCATTTGTAAAAAGCAAAAGCACCAATTTCTTTTAAATTAGTAGCGGTACTAAAATCAATTTGTTTCAAGTGTTGACAGTTCTTAAAGGCATTTTCCTTTATCACAGCGAGTGAATCATTAAAGATGACTCTTTCTATTTTTTGATTGTTCACAAATGCATCGTTATAAATTGTTTTAACCCCACTTCTTATTGTGACAGAAAAGTCTTCATCTAAGTTGGCGTTGTTAGGATATTTAAGTAATATGGTTTTATCCTTATTATACAGTACACCATCAATACTTGCGTAAACACTATTATTTAGATCAACATTTATGCCTTTTAGATTAATCGCATTAATGAAAATTTTAGTTTCCGTCGTATTATCATCAACTGTTCCGATATATTCTAAGTTCTTTCCAATTTCAACGTATTCAGTTAAACGATAATCACTAAAATCTTTATTACTTAATAGTTTTTTAACTTTTATTTCATCAATTGTATCAGGAATAATCAAACTTTCTTCATTTGAACCAAGGGTTGTAAGTCCTGTAATCACATAATACTGATCATTATTTTCCTTTACTAGTTCTAAATTAAAAGTATTGGCATATCTTTTATGTTCTTCACCATATTCGTTAGTATTAGAACTACCTTCTTGTGTAGGTCCTTTAACTAATAGGATTGTTAGAACAACTCCAAATACGAC
>JAHAZB010000056.1 GCA_018384175.1 Eubacteriales bacterium | reverse complement strand
GTTGCAACTGCCGGAAATGACCATAGACTTGGTGCAAATGAAGCACCGCCGGCTGTTGTTTCTATGTTCCTTGGCGATGAACTGAATGCAGTTTTGGAAGCAATTGAAACAGATACACCGTATAAGGGTTCAGAAAAGACACAGATGAAACTGGGAGTCGATGTACTTCCTAAGTTTTATCGTGATACAACCGATAGAAACAGAACATCACCATTTGCATTTACCGGTAATAAGTTTGAATTCCGTATGCTCGGTTCTTCAAATAGTATTGCTTGTGCAAATATTATGCTTAACGCTGCTGTTGCAGAAAGCCTTAAGATTTATGCTGACAGGCTTGAAAATGCAGATGACTTTGAAACCGCACTCCACGAAATGATTAAGAAAACAATCAAAGACCATAAGCGTATCATTTTCAACGGCAACGGCTACGATGATGAATGGATTAAGGAAGCCACAGAAAAGAGAGGTCTTTTGAACCTTCGCACAACACCGGATGCTATTCCGCATTTGCTCGACAAGAAAAATGTGGATATGCTTACAAGCCATAAGGTGTTTTCAGAGGCAGAGCTTAAATCTCGATGTGAAATCACTTTGGAAAACTACTGCAAGACGGTTACAATCGAAGCTAACACTATGTCTCAGATGGCTAAGAAGGAAATCTTGCCTGCAATTGAAGAATATACTGCATTCGTCGCATCAGCAGCAGGAAAGAAAAAGGCTCTTGATGCAGAAGTTTCATGCGTATATGAAACCGGAACAGTCAGAAAGCTTTCTCTCCTTTCAGGTCAGATTTTTGAAAAATGTGATGAGCTTGATAAAGTTCTCTGCAAGCTCTCTGACAGTGCAAATGTTGAGCAGGAAGGATATATGATTCGTGATGAATTACTTCCGAAAATGAGCGAACTCAGGGTGGCTTGCGATGAAGCAGAAGTCATTACGGCTGAAAAATTCTGGCCGTTCCCAACATACGGAGAATTGCTTTTCGGTGTTAGATAATCAGATGAAAGGGGAATTTTTATGGCAGATAAAAAGCAAACTGAAAACTATGTAAAGAGTATAGATTTTACTGATTTACTTCCTAAAATGCAAGTCAAGACACCGGAGATTGATCCACTTTATGAGAAAGCATTTCTTGACAGAGATGAAAAACCGGCAAGTGAGTACAATCAGAATACAACGACTCACGATTGATAAATACTTAAAAGTTAAAAGCGTTTGAGAAAAGAGAAGTAATACGGATAAGCCGGGTATAGCGAGCATGGGATGGTGGAAGCCATGTCCCGGTCCCGTATGAATAACACTTTTCGAGCTGCAATCTGAAAGAAGAAATTTTAGTAGGTGCGCCGTATGCCGTGCGTCAATCGGCAATGTTAATGAGAAAAAATACAGGTGGCACCGCGAGTACAGCAATCGCCCTGTAGAATGCTGAATATTAAAAATATACTGTGTTCTATAAGGTGTTGTTACTTAGGTGACACCTTTTATGCGTTTATAAAACCATTTCACGACACAGCATATAAGTAAAAATTCAGGAGGAATAAATCTATGAAGAGAACGGAATATTGTGGCCTTTTAAGACCTGAACACATAGGAACGCAGCAGATATGTTCGGGGTGGGTTCTTACAAAGCGTGATATGGGCGGAATCATATTTATTGATCTTCGTGACCGTGAAGGTGTTTTGCAGGTAGTTGTAGATGAATGCAAAGTGAGTGCTGATGAATTTAGTTTGGTTGAAAGGCTGCGTTTGCAGTCGGTAGTGTCTATAAAAGGCACGGTCAGAGAAAGAGACGAAGAAACAATTAACCTAAAGATTGGTACCGGAACAATAGAACTTGCTGCAGATAAAATTGAACTTATTTCACAGGCGGACAGTTTACCATATCCGATTGATGACGGAAGTAAAGTTCGTGAAGAGCTTCGATTGAAATACAGATTTTTGGATATTCGCAGACCGGAGCTTTATAACAATCTGAAATTCAGATATAAAGTTCAAAAGGCTGCATCAGACTATCTTGATAATAACGGGTTTCTATATGTTGAAACACCTATGCTTACAAAATCAACACCGGAAGGAGCAAGAGATTATCTTGTGCCGAGCCGTGTGAATCCTGGAACATTTTATGCACTTCCTCAATCGCCTCAAATATTCAAACAGCTTTTGATGGTTGGCGGTGTTGATAAATATTATCAGGTTGCAAGATGCTTCCGTGATGAAGACCTACGAGCAGACCGTCAGCCTGAATTTACGCAGGTTGATATGGAAATGTCTTTTGTAGAACAGGAAGATATCTTAAATCATCTTGAAAAAATGTTTAAGTATATCTATAAAGAGACAATGGGAAAGGAAATAGATTATGACTTTCCACGCCTGACCTGGCAGGAAGCAATGGATGTATATGGCTCGGATAAACCTGATATCAGATTTGAGTTGCCGATTATTGATGTTACGGATATTGCAAAAAAATGCTCTTTCAGTGTGTTTAAAAATGTTGTACAAAGCGGTGGCTATGTAAGAGCGATATGTGTAACCGGACAGGCTGACTTTACACGTTCAACCATTGAGAATTTAACCGAAAAAGCAATGGGCTACGGTGCAAAGGGTATGGCGTGGATTGCATATAAGCAAAACGGAGAAATATATTCTATCCTCACAAAATATTTTACTGAAGATGAAATGAAAGAGTTGCTTGATGCTGCCAAAGCAAAGCCCGGTGACTTTATACTGTTTTGTGCTGATAAGCTTGATGTTGTGAGAAGAACGCTTGGCGGACTCAGACTAGATTTGGGTGATATGCTTGGACTACGCAGTAAAAATGATTATAAATTCCTGTTTGTAATTGATTTTCCACAGTTTGAATATTCCGAAGCGGAAAAGAGATATGTTGCAACACATCATCCGTTTACAATGCCGTATCCGGAGGATGTACAGTATCTTATGACAGATCCCGGAAGAGTGAGGGCGCAAGCATACGATGTAGTGCTTAACGGAATCGAGCTTGGTTCGGGTTCAATCAGAATTCACGACAGACGTGTGCAGGAGAAAATGTTTGAAGCCTTGGGGTTTGACAAAAAGACAATTGATGAGCGTTTTGGCTTTATGGTAAATGCTTTCAGATACGGAACTCCGCCGCACGGTGGCTTTGCATTTGGACTTGACCGTTTTGTAATGCTTATGGTTGGTGCTGATTCTCTTCGTGATATTATTGCTTTTCCGAAGGTTAAGGATGCGTCTTGTCCTCTTACCGGAGCACCTGATTTTGTAGATAAAGCTCAGCTTGATGTACTTGGTCTTACAGAGTCTGTACAGACGGAAGCAAATTCAGCCTTGCCGGATCAAAAGAAAGAAAAGGATATCACAATTGATGTTGAAAATATAGCAAACCTTGCATGTCTTTACCTTACAGATGAAGATAAAATAAGCTATGCAGAGGATATGAATTCTATCATTGCATTTGCAGATACAATCACAAGGGTTGACACATCAAATATAAAGGCGAAGGAACATCTTATTCCGATAAGCAATGTTTTTCACGATGATGAAGTAATTATTCATAATGTGGAGAGAGATGAGCTTCTTGCAGCTTCTCCAACAAAAACAGACGGATATATCACAGTTCCCCGTGTGGTAGAAAATTAAGACGGAGGGCAGAATTATGAGTTTAGATTTAATAAAAAGAAGTGTTTCGGAGCATATAGAATCGCTAAAGAAAGGTGAATATTCATCCAGAGAACTTACAGATGCTTATATTGCTCAAATAAAAAATACAGATTCCGAGATAGGAGCTTATATTACAACCGACTTTGAAACCGCACTGAAAAAGGCGGAAGAAGTTGATCGAAAGAGGCAACGCGGTGAAAGAATTGAACCGCTTGCCGGTATTCCGTGTGCAATCAAAGATAACATTTGTACAAAAGGAGTAAAAACAACCTGTGCTTCAAAAATGCTCGAAAACTACATTCCTCCGTATGATGCGTGTGTTATAGAAGAGCTGAAAAAAGCAGATGTAGTTATTCTTGGAAAACTTAATATGGACGAGTTTGCAATGGGTTCTACAACGGAAAACTCAGCGTTTAAGACAACAAAAAATCCGGCTGATATTACCCGCGTGCCGGGCGGAAGTTCGGGTGGAAGTGCTGCTTGTGTTGCAGCAAGGGAAGCGGCATTTACTCTTGGCTCTGATACAGGCGGTTCTATCCGTCAGCCTGCATCATTTTGCGGTGTTGTAGGTATGAAACCGACATACGGAACGGTATCACGATACGGACTTGTTGCGTTTGCATCATCACTCGATCAGGTTGGTCCACTTACTTCTACCGTAAAAGACAATGCTATCATATTGAATACGATTGCATGTGCAGACAAAAGGGATGCGACCAATATTTATAAAAGTCAGGGCGATTATACCGAGGATATTGGAAAAGGTATAAAGGGAATGAAAATCGGACTGCCTAAAGAATTTTTTGGTGAGGGTATTTCAGACGATGTTAAAACTGCTGTATTTGAAGTAGCGGAGCGAATGAAAAACGAGGGCGCAGAAATCGTAGATATTTCAATGCCGTCAATTGATAACGCACTTGCGGCTTACTATATTATTTCTTCAGCAGAAGCTTCATCAAACTTATCCCGTTTCGATGGAGTTCGTTATGGATACAGAACAGACTGCTTTGAAAATATCCATGACCTTTACAGAAAGAGCCGCAGTGAAGGCTTTGGAAAAGAGGTTAAAAGGAGAATTATGCTTGGAACCTTTGCTCTTTCATCGGGATATTATGATGCGTATTATAAAAAAGCATTGCAAATCAGAAGCATTGTAATGAATGACTTTGAAAATAGCTTTAAAAAGTGTGATTTCATTTTATCTCCCGTAGCACCTACTGTTGCATATAAGCTTGGTGAGAAAAGCAAAAATCCGCTTGAAATGTATATGGGAGATGCTTATAGTGTTCCGGTTAATATCGCAGGTGTTCCTGCAATCAGCGTACCGTGCGGCAGGGGTGAAGGAAATATGCCCGTAGGAGCACAGCTTATAGGCCCGGCATTTTCCGAGAAGATGCTGTACAGAGCTGCTGCTGTTTTAGAGGAGGTGTCAAAGTAATGGCTAAAGAGTATGAAATGGTAATAGGTCTTGAGGTGCATGTTGAACTCAAAACAAAAACAAAAATTTTCTGCAACTGTGAAACAAGCTTTGGAGCAGAACCTAACATACATACTTGTCCGGTATGTATGGGCTTGCCTGGAACACTGCCCGTCTTAAACGATAAGGTTGTCGAATATGCAGTTAAAGCAGGACTTGCAACAAACTGCAAAATAGCAAACTTTTCAAAGCAGGACAGAAAAAACTACTTCTATCCGGACCTTCCCAAAGCATATCAGATCAGTCAGTTTGACCTGCCTTTGTGCGAACGCGGTTATCTTGATATCGAAACAGAATCAGGCTCAAAAAGAATCGGTATAACGAGAATTCATATAGAGGAGGATGCCGGAAAGCTTGTGCATGATGATATTCACGGAACTATGATTGACTGCAACCGCTGTGGTGTTCCGCTTATTGAAATAGTTTCAGAGCCGGATATACGCTCAGCGGAAGAAGCAAAAGCATATCTTCAAAAGCTTCGTGCAATTATACTTTATACCGGAATATCCGACTGTAAAATGAATGAAGGTTCTTTCAGATGCGATGTCAATCTTTCGGTTCGTGAAAAAGGTACGGAGAAATTCGGCACACGAACAGAAATGAAAAATATCAACTCTTTTCAGTATGTAGTTAAGGCTATTGAGTATGAATATAAAAGACAGATTGAAGCAATCGAGGATGGAGAAGAAATTGTTCAGGAAACAAGAAAATTTGATGCCGATACCGGTAAAACATATTCTATGAGAGGCAAAGAAAATGCAAACGATTACAGATACTTTCCGGACCCCGACCTTCCGCCGATAGAACTATCAGATGAAAAAATTGAAAAAATTAAAACTACAATTCCCGAGCTTCCGGATGCGAGAAAAAAGAAGTATATGGAAAAGTACGGAATATCAGCGTATATCAGCGAAAAGATTATTTCCGATATAGATATGGCGGATTATTTTGAAAAGGTTGCGACACTTGCAAAAACTCCAAAGGTTGCAGCAAATATTCTTGTGGGAGAGGTTGCAAGGCTGAATACAGCGGAGATGTTTTACTGCCCGATTTCAGCAGTAAATATTGCAAAATTGTCTGACTTAATTAGCGATGAGGTTATCAATACTTCTACGGCAAAGAAGCTGATTGCAAGAATGTGGGAAGATGATTCCGATCCTGTTTTGATTGTTGAAAAGGAGAATTTGAAGCAAATTAACGACAGAGATTTTCTTGCAAAAATTGCAACCGAAGTAATTGAAAACTCACCGAAGCTTGTGAGTGACTATAAAAATGGAAAACAACAGGCTATTAAAGCTCTTATGGGGCAGGCTATGGGCAAAACGGCAGGAAAGGCAAATCCTGTCATTTTGGAAGAAATAATAAAGAAGTTAATTATTTAATTGTTGCGTAAAAATTTCCTGTTTCTATTGACAATTTAAAGAAAAAGGTGTATAATATCAAAAGTGAGGGCAATGGAGTCTTCCGACATTACGTCGGGTGCATTGTCCGCATTTTTGTTTTTAGACGAAAATTTAATATGATAAAGGCAAAGGCGTCTTTAATGCGTAAACCGCATTAGAGACGCCTTTTTCTTTTGGTTTGAAACGGTGTGATGTAAGTGAAATTTAAAATACTGCATCTCTTCCCCGATTTGTTAGATCAGTATTTTGACAGCGGAAATATTCTTTGTATGCGAAAACGTCTTGAATGGCGAGGAATTGATTGCGAGGTTGTAGCCGTAAGACGAGACGATCCGATTGCAGATCTGAGTGATGTAGATGTAATTCTCATAGGCGGTGGTGGAGACAATGAGCAGTTATATGTATGCAA
>JAHAZB010000055.1 GCA_018384175.1 Eubacteriales bacterium | reverse complement strand
TCCATATAGCCGTTTTCTTCAACTTTGCGATATATGTCAAAAACAGGTCGTTCGTCAATGTGGTTGCCTGTTTTTGAAAGCCATCGGCAAAAAACGCCTTGATATACCATATACAGCATTTGCGGATAGCCCTTGAAATGATACACTGCATATTTACCGCCTGCGAAAGTGTGTGTCAGAATATTTGGGTTATCTTTAAGAGCCGGATGATTTGGCGAGATAGTTTGACACATCTCATACATACAACAGTTTTCATCTGTTATTGAAGGGTCATCTACTGTGGATTCCAGATACAGCGTGTCAGCCGATGACAAGCTCTCGTATTTATTTATAAATGTACACCATTCGTCAGGCAGATTATGATAGTTGCCTTTTTTACGCTCATATAATACAAAAAAGCTGTCCAACTCCTCAACGGTTATCAGATTTTCCGTATCTACCAATTCATCAATAGATATTCCGTGCGAAAAAGAGCATTGCTCTGCCAACTGTTCACTGACATTGCGAAAATTTGCAGGTGTAATGTTGAGATGTCTTTTGAAGGCTGTGGCAAAATTTGACGAGGAGTATCCGTAATCAACTCCGATTTCGGTAATGCTTTTATCTTTTTCAACCTTTAATCTCCACGCGCTTCTTTCAATACGGGTGCGCTTAATAAACTGATACAGAGCTTCGTCGGTATGCTCCTTAAACATTCTCATAAGATGATATTTAGAATATGAGCAATGCCTGGCAACATCATCAACAGTGATTTCGTTGTCTATGTTGTCAAAAATAAAGTCAATTGCTTTGTTTATCACGGAATTTTGAATTGTAACTATGCTGTTTTCTTCCACAGTCATCACCTGCCCCCACACAATTTCTTTTGCTTATTTATCAAGAATAACGAAACAACAGCCGTTAAAATCTCTGTTGCAGGAGCAACAAACCATACGCCTGTCATACCCCAAAGAGCCGGGAATATGAATGTAAACGCCAATAGGAGAACAACACCCCTAAGAGACGATATGATTGCGGAGCTTAATGCGTCTCCGCAGCCTGTAAAATACATTGAATTTATCACGTCAAAGCCCATAACTAAAAATGTTGCGGCATAAATGCGAAATCCGCTTGCCACCATATTTGCAACAACATCGCTGCAACCGAACATTGCGGCATAGGAGTTACCGAAAACCGAAAAAGCGACAGCAAAAAGCAATCCGATTATCAATAAAATCTTATTTGTAACGCTGCGAAGTTCCATGGCAGTTTTTTGTTCGTTTGCACCCCAACAAATGCTGACAAGCGGTGTGAGTCCCTGACCAAAACCTATGGCTATCATACTGAAGCCGTAAACGGCAAAACCGAGTATGGTAAATGCGGCAACGCCCTGACTGCCAACATATTTCATAAGCACATAGTTGAACGCAAACATAGATATTGCACTTGCCATTTCGCCGATAAATTCAGAAGAGCCGTTGATGAGTGTTTCTTTATTTACTGATTTATCAAAACCGAACCAAGTAAAGTGAATACTTCTTTCAGGTTTCATAAAGTAAACGAACTGTACGGCAACCGTTATCGCCTGAACAATAAGAGAAGCTATCGCACTGCCCTCTACACCCATGCGCAATGCACCGACAAAAACATAGTCAAGCACGGCATTGAGAATACACCCGATAATGCCCACAAGCATACATACCTGAGGCTTTCCGTCCGTGCGGATAAACATTCCCAGTATCGTGCCCACAACCATAAGCGGATATGTAAACAGCATTATCTTATAGTATCCGTTAAAATACACGGACAATTCTCCGTCGGCTCGCAATACCGATAATATCGGTGTAAACAATACAAATATGATAACCGATGTGGCAATACAATAAACTGCCGATGTTATCATAGTTTGCGAAAACACTTCAGATGCTTTTTTACTGTTTTGTTTCCCCAAAAGTCTGCCGGATATGACCGACCCACCCACGCCGACGCACAGGCCTATTCCAAGAAAGAAATACAGAATAGGCAAGCCTAAATTTATCGCCGCCAGCGCATTTTCACCCACATAATTTCCGGTAAAAAATGCGTCGGTAATTGTAATTGCTGTCTGCAAAAGCATTGAAATAATACTTGGGATGGAAAATTGCAAAATGAATTTCAGTTTGTTTTCTTTAATTTGATTTATGTCCATAACTACATCTCCTTTGATAATTCAATTATAGAGATGTAATTTCGATAATACTTCTAAATTCGTGCTATCTTTACAAATATTCAGATTCCCTTGTCATTGGTACAATCGATAAAAGCGAAATCATATTATACACCAAAACTATGAATATTTCTACCCGCCGTCTATTGACCTCAATTAAGAGATAAATAGGCGGCTTTTTTGTTTGCAAAAAATTTATTCAAGAAATTTTGAAAAAATACCCCCCAAAAACGCTCTCCCATTTCAAACAAGTGAAGGGGTTAATTCCGGACTGCGAAAACGGAAGCCTTTCACTTGTACTTTGACAACTGAATAAGTCATTCACTAAGACTTTATTTCTGATGATTTTAGCCACCTTATCGGGTACGCCGAGACTTCTGCATTGCAGAACAGCGAGAACTCCCGGTATAAGTAATAGGTTGCCCCTGTTATGGCGATGACAGTCAGGAGGATAATGATACTTCTCTACGGAGCTGGCGGAGAACCCGGCAGAGGTGAAATTCCTATGATACAGATTAGCAGTCTGTTCCTTAGTGACTTCCCGTGAGCTTTTTGCTCGGCAAGGGGTGTTTAGAACAAATATTGCCCGACCGGTTAGGAAATGAGCCGGTCAAGTACATAGCCATACTGCGATGGCTATGAATTTTACGAAAGGAGGACGCACAAAGTGTCGAACTGCAAAACGATTGCCATATGCAATCAAAAAGGCGGAGTTGGAAAGACAACCACTACGGTAAACCTCGGCGTCGGTCTTGCAATGCAAGGAAAGAAAGTGTTGCTCATAGACGCAGACCCACAGGGCGACTTAACCACCTGTCTCGGTTGGAAGGATACGGATAACTTAGGGTTAACGCTTGCAACGAAACTCACAGATGTCATAAACGAAACGATGAATGACCCTACGGTCGGTATTCTACACCACGACGAAGGTGTTGACCTTGTTCCGGCAAACCTTGAGCTTTCTGCAATGGAATTTAACCTTGTCAACGCAATGAGCAGAGAGACGGCATTGAGAAACTATCTCAGCGAAGTGAAGGACAAATACGACTATATCTTAATAGATTGTATGCCTTCCCTCGGAATGGTAACAATCAATGCT
>JAHAZB010000051.1 GCA_018384175.1 Eubacteriales bacterium | reverse complement strand
TGTGTCATTGTTGTAAGAATTAAATTGTTAATAACTGTGCGCCGAGGCGCGATTGATTTTACATTGCAGTTATTGCGTCTGATGTCAGTGCCTCCCGGCACGATAGCCCGACAAGGGTTCGCAAGACAATACACGTTTTTTATAGGCACGACGAAAAAAAGGAAGATTGTTGCAGAGAACTTGACTTGCCCTTGGCGGAGCGTAGATAAAGATGCTAACTTAGCAATGGAAAATTTCCTATCGTGCTTTAGGCTTGCATAATGTTATATGACAATCAATTCTGTTAAGCGAGAATGACCTTATATTTATCCGCAGTTTGGACTCAGAGCGGAGAAAGCGGCAACACCTTAAAAATCAAGTGCAGTGGTATGGCAGACGAGAGAGCAAACATCTTTTTCCGTGCCTACAACGTCCGAAGCCGAGTGCAGCAGCCAATGTTCGGTGAGCGGCATAATGCCTTACTCTTACTAAGCAAGCCTCCGCAAAGACGACAGAGTGGAGCGGTAGCCCACGACTTTGGCTCACTCCACCGCAAAGAAAAAGCCCCGGAGGTATCTCCGAGGCAATGCGTTAGGGATAGACCGTGAAAGCAGACGCGAAACTCGTTTGAGCGAACCCGAATGGCAGAGACCCAGGCTCTGTTCACGGTAGCCCGACGGCAAAGCCGGATTTTCTATTATATAAACAGCCCCCGGCAACGATGCCGAGAGCCAATGAGATTAGTATGTAAAGCTGTTTTGTTTAATTATCATCACTTTAGGGATACGTGTTATAGTATGTTTCTTAGAGTGAAAATTGGATTATCAGAATGGCTTTAAGATTGCACTGTTAATTGTGGATTGATAGGAAGCATCAGGTGAGTCGGTTTTCTTGCCATAAGGGAGTGTATATGTAACGGAAACATATATATTTCTTCCTTTACTCGAAAAACGATCAACTGTGTTCATATTCCAACTCCCATAATCAAAATAACGACTGTTGGCACGATATTTATCTGCAAAATTTTCTGCACCTGCTTCAATCTGCAAGTTGTTACGATTCCATGCGATAACAACACCATATTGGCATTTATTCTTGAAATAAGTAGGGTCGCTCATTGAGAATGTTTTATAGGGCGTTGTGTAAGTCGCCTTGAAAGACCACCCTTTGGTGTAATAAGCCAGTGATAAGGAACCACGGATTCCATTATGTTTACGATCGTATTCCTCTCCTTTCAGATGGAAGAACTCGGCAATGGAGTGTCCGCTAAGACGCAAGGAATTATTTAACATACCGTATGAAGCCGAAAAGATAATTCGGTTGCTATAAAAGTTACCGTCATTTATAAGAGTCTTGTATAAGATATTATCCTTCGTATAGTATTTATTAGTGATATTGTCTAAATATACCATAAAATCGTAGCTTACAGACATTCGGAATTTGTTGAATGTAGCATTATACGTTAGATAATTCTGGAACGACTTTAAGACTCCAAGATCCGGATTGCCGACGGTGGCTTGGAAAAATGAACTCGGCAAAACAAGGTCGTTCTTATATTCCGGACTGAATATGGTATGGAGATAATTACCATTCAAAGATATTGACTGGTTCTGATTGATTGCATAATTACCACCATAATAAATGACTGGATTCCAATAATTATCCTTCTTTCCATTAATATCTGTGTTCGTGTAGGAATAACCGGCAGATACATAGTAAAACAGATTTAGTGGAGATAGTGTTTGCTGCCACTGAATCAAGGCAGAAGTGTATCCTGTGTTAAGTTTCTGCCGACTGTCGTAATTACCCCAGTATTTATCGGAATAAATATTGCTTATATGATTAACATTCAAACCAAGCACACCGTTGTTTTTAAGATAGTAATAATACGCAAGTCCACCGCTATAAGATTGGTTATGTTCTTTTGATTCAGTAATTATATCATCAAATCCTGTTTCGCAGAACATACCTGAGTATCTGTTTCGACCATAGGAAGCAGAACCTGAAATATTCAGATACTGATTGCCATTTATGTAGAGGGTGTAATCTATATCCAATTTGGGCGACAAAGCGTTGGATGAAGAATGTCTTGAAGATATACTTTGTTGCTCAAGTATGCCACAATAAGATGCCAATGAAGATGTCGAATCCGTAGGAATATTATTGGCCGTAAGTTCAAGAGATACATTGAGACTATGATTATTCTTTGCATGGCTAATTTTAAATCGTCCATACGTATTTCGAGAGCTAAGAAGTGCATTTATTGGGCGCACTGTCTGCGTCATAATCCCGGAATTCAGATTGTATATGTTATCGGATGCGGATAAGTTATGCTCTCTGTTCCATTTGAACGAACCTGTCACGGACAATGATAATGCTCCCTTTTTATAATTGGCAAAACCGAGATAATCTCCGTATTGATAAGCAAAGCCCTGGTCTGCTGAAACATAAACATTGCCACCATAATCATACTGATGGGTTATAAAGTTCATCACACCTCCCTTGCCTACATATTTTCCTCCGGGTGCCCGCTGAAAATCAATACGCACAATATCCTTTGCCGACAGAGTGGCAACCTCATCAGGTTGTGCTTCAATGCCATTTATCAAACATTGTACGCTTTGCCCGTTCACTATACTGATGGTTTGGTTGTGACTGCTTGACACAACGTCAGGAATATTCATATTATCCACAAGTTGATAACCATTGGTAGAATACCGTTGCTCCTGTTTTGAAGGATACCAAATCGCTTTGGTTGCGGTCTCTATCTGTGGATAGGCAGTCACCACAACCTCGTCCAATTCATTGTTTCGTATCATAGTTACGAGCAAATCAGTGATGGCTCTGGTTGGATTCATAACAGATATGCGTTCCGATTCATATCCATTCTTTGCGGCTTTGATATAAAATGACTTTGGCCGTATTCTAAAAGAGAATAAACCAGAAGTGTCCGTTACAGACACTATTGAATCATTAACCATAACCTGAGCATCAGATACAGGCTCTTGTGAATCTGTCAACACTTTTCCCGAGACCGAGATTAAATCAATCTCTTGAGCATTTACAAACAATACTGTCAACGCAAGAAAGATTGTGGCAATTGTTCTAAGCATATCATTTGAAATTTCCTAAGATTTTGATGCGTATCTATTAACGATTGCAATTATCGTCGCAAAATATATATGCTGTTAGTCTGAATAGACTCTGAATTGACGCAGGGAACTGTTGCTTGTCCGACATGGTGAGGATACAATCCTTATGGTCAGCATAACGGTTGACCATATCGGCTGTAACCACTACCTCATCAAAAGTAGTGGGCAAGGAGTCTGTCTTGACTTCCTGGGCTTGTACCAGAAATGGTAACAAGAATGCGAGAGTGAAAAAGAGATTTCTCATGTCTTTGCGTTTTTTTTCTGCAAAGCAAGTGAAAAATCCTCAATCTGACCTGAAAATTTGTCTGACTTTTATCTGACAAATTCTGACAATGCTGTAAATCAGCTATTTATGCGAAGCTCGTATGAGTCGCCTCTATTACATACAATTTCCATATTAGCCTCGGCAAGAGCGTCCTTTGTGCGTTTGACAAGTGTATAAAGCGATTCCTCGGCATTGCTTTTATTCCCCCAAAGCGATTCGCACAAGCTCCGTTTATCAACTTTCATGCCGGGTGCTTCAAGAAGCATTCGGGTCAACTGCCGCTGCATCGGTGTCAGCTTGATGCCATCAAGCGATGGTGTGGTGTGTAGTGTGACAAGTTCTGTTTCGCAAAACTCATTTTCTCTTCTTTTCCAAATATATGTGACAATCATTGAGAAAATTGAGAGAGTGAACAAAATGCCCGGAATGGTTTGGTCAGAGGCAAAAAAAACCGATGCCAAAGAACAGTAGGCAAAACCTTGAATCTGCACCGCAAGACCATCGTTACCATATTGAGGCACAAGCAAAATGGAATCCGAAGCTATTTTATCTCCTTGCATTTTTGGCGCAATATTTTGTTTATCAACCAATGCGAATGTGAAGTAGGTCACATCTTTTAGAGAAGTGTTCCTGAAGTTGAAATCAGAAGCTTGATAGATAAGTGGCTTATGAGTGACTTCGTACATTTGGCGTATAGCGGCTATGGTATCGGGGCGAGTCCATAGTTCGCTATTCTCATTAGCCAATGCTATCATTGCACTATTAAGCTCATCTGCAATGTTTTGCCTTGCTCGCGAATAGGATAAGCAACTTGAAATTATCGATGCAATCATTAAAGCCAAAGGCACAAGCATCGCATAACGCAGCGTTGCCCCGGTATTGACTGTTTTATTATCTTTCTTCATAAGAATGGTAGATTGAAATGTCACCCGACATTAATAATCGGCTGCCCGAAGAAGGTGGACAACATGGCAAGGGTAGAAATAGTAAAGTTATGCTCGCCGCTCAACCATCGCGTTATCTCATTGGGACGCTTGCCAAGAGCTTCGGCAAACTGTTTTTTATTCAGACCTTTCTGACGCATAAGTGCATCCAGTCGGTTTGAGATAGCGAAAGAGAGTCGGGTTTCCTCTCGCTTCTCTAAGGGAATCTCATTGAAGATTTCCTGTAAGGAAATGTTTGCTGTTTTCATAATTCAAAAGTTTTATCCGTCAGTATCTCTTTTTCTGTAATCTCCACGTTACCGGCACGGACTTCCTGTTTAAGCAGCCGTTCAAATTTCTGCAAGTCTATGACGTAACCTTGAAGCGTATCGTCTTCCTCATAAGTGCGGCTGCGCTTGACATCACCGTTTCCGAGGATTAGTATTTTATCTGTCAGGCGAAGGCAATATAAACGGAGTTTCGATTTCAGAACCGGGAGAGCGACAACAGAATCACTCATCTTACCCTCTCTGCGGAAGTATCTCTCCAGTGCTCCATTAGATAAAATCTGTTCTACAAAGCGCATGATAGCCTGAAAGTCGGGATTCAGTTCAGCGTCCTGTCTGAACTTGGCAACGAATTTTTCAAATTCGCTCTGTTCGTCAGACAAGAATTGTATTGTATACATGGTGCAACTTTCGCTGCTGTTTACCAAAAGGAGTTCTACTTCGCTCATTATACTTTACGTTTATTTTTACAACGCAAAGTTACAAAAAATATTTTACATAAATGTAAATTTGAAAAGAAATTTCACTAAGTAAAGTCTGCAAAATAGGAAATCAAGCACGAATTAGGAGAACAGCACTCTCAATCTATCGGCAATAGCCACGAATAC
>JAHAZB010000048.1 GCA_018384175.1 Eubacteriales bacterium | reverse complement strand
AACATCGGACTATACCGCAAGCAAGCTGATGATGCGTGATTCAAACGGCAGAGCAAAAGTTCAAAGTCCATCAAATAGCTACGATATAGCAAACAAAACCTATGTCGACTCAAATTTTGTAAAGAAGAACGCCGACACAACTATGACCGCCAAGCTTACGGCATATTCCAACACCGCATACACAACCAAACAGGTGCGAAACATTGTGCTGTGGACAAGCGGTTCAACTCCTCCGGCAACAAGCTACGGTGACATTGTAATTAAGACGTTTTGAGGTGAAATATGGCAACTGTAAACTTTACTTATGATTATCCCTATGCAGGATACGGTGAGGACGGCAGATTGCAGAATAAATGGTCTGAATCAAGAGTGACGCTCAACGGCTGTTATACATATCCGATGGTATTTAACACTGCTGTTCCGCAGTGTAAGCATATAAACATGAATGTTGAAATTGAAAACACCGGCTCCGGCACAGTGCTCGGACGGTCTTGGGATTTCTTCATTTATCGGCAAAGCTACGGTTGGTATGAGGTATGCTCGTTTACTCTGCCGGATGACGGAAAATATACGATTGACCGTGATATGCCCGGATATACTATAACGCAGATTGCCTGCGTTCCGTCCGCAAATCCCGGTTCGAGCAGAACGTGGTCAACTTGGTATGGCATTGAACAGCTTACTATAACCGAAACAGTAACTGTAAATGAACTGACAACGGGTACTTTCCAGTACGGTGTATTTGCAAATTACTACGGTTTGGAGCAGAAGCTCACCGAGGTGTATGCAAATATAGACGGAACATTGAAACAGGCAACCGATGTGTTGGTTAACATAGACGGTTCACTTGTTTCCCTTCCGAAGGTTAATTCTGCATACCTGAAAACAGAGTCCGATACTATGACTCTATACGGTTTTACACCACCCGTAAGCGGAAGTTACAGAATAACGCAAAAGAAAATATCGGGTGACCATGAAATCCGTTTATACGGCAGTGATTTTACACCGCTGTATGACGGATATTTTTATGACCGGAGTTTCGACCTTGCAGCCGGAACTCTTTATTATATCACGGTAACACATTACAGAGGTGCGGGTACAAGCGAGAGCTATCTGCAGATTTATAAGGAGGCATGATTTTATGGAAAAAATTAAACTGTTTTACACGGCCGTATGCACCGCACTTGCATACATATTCGGTGGCATGGATAAAATGCTCGCCATTCTTCTTGTGTTCATTGCAATTGACTTTATAAGTGGCTTTGTTAAGGCATGGGTGTTAAAGGAATTTGACTCAAGCAAGTTTTACATCGGCGGAGTGAAGAAAATCGGTATTCTGCTCATTGTGGCAGTTGCCGCACAGCTTGATTTACTTATAAGCATTGAGTCAATGGCACTAAGAACTGTAGCAGTTTCGTACTACATAGCAAATGAAGGCTTTTCAATTCTTGAAAATTGGGGTGCTATGGGATTGCCGCTGCCTGATGCACTTAAAAGCGCGCTTGCTAAGCTGAGAAAGGACGATGAAAATGATTCAGATAAATAAAAAGCAGATTGTATACAATCGAACCGCAAGAACACAAAAACCGGTGTATATCGTAATTCACGATACGGGAAACACAGGCAATGGCGCCAATGCAAACGCACACTTTAACTACTTCAACGGCGGCAACAGAAACTCATCTGCTGATTTCTTTGTGGATGATACGCAGGTTCTGCAGGTCAATGACTACGCAAAATATTACACTTGGCACTGTGGTGACGGCAAAGGTAAATACGGAATAACAAATTCCAACTCCGTCGGCATTGAAATTTGTATAAATTCAGACGGTAATTACAATATCGCATTTCAAAATGCGGCAGAACTTACAAAACATCTTATGAATGAACTTAATATTCCGCTTGAGCGAGTTGTCCGTCATTATGACGCAAGCCGTAAAAACTGCCCGGCAAGCATGAACAAGAACAGCTGGGCATTATGGAACACATTTAAAAAGAGACTAACAAAAAACGAGGAGGATTTAACAATGGCACAGTATGATGAACTGAAAAAGGAAATCGGAAGTATCCGATCCGATGTAGACAAGCTTAAAAGCAAGATGATTTATGCATGGGTAGATGATAATATGCCCGACTGGGCAAAGCCTACCGTAACCAAGCTTATGCGGAAAGGTTATCTGAAAGGCGATGACGAGGGCAAGCTGAACCTTGACGATAATATGCTCCGTATTCTTGTAATCAATGACCGTGCCGGAATTTACGGAGAGTAATCAATTATTTTACTATGGCCTGTGAGGATTTTTCCTTGCAGGCTTATTTTTTTGCCTTCTTTTTTCGTAAATTATAAATAATTATGTCCGTTGGCAAGTGAGGATACCACTCAGAATGGAGGAGTCGCTATGACCAATGAACAGAAAATAACAATAAAAACTATGCGTGAGAAATTGTGTAGCTATGCTGAAATTGCAGAAAAATTAAGAATTTCTGTAAACTCAGTCAAGTCCTATTGTCTGCGAAATCATCTCAATACGGAGGTTCTTGTAAAAAACGCAAAGAAATGTAAAAACTGCGGAAAGCCTATCGTTGTAGATTCAAGAACAAAGCCTCGTGTTTTTTGCAGTAATGAATGCAAAGTTTACTGGTGGAAAAATCATAAGTCCGCCGATAACAGCAATTTCGTACAAGAACACACTTGTACTACTTGTGGTAAGAGTTTTTCAGCTTATACAACAGCTAATAGAAAGTATTGTTCGCTACAGTGTTATCAAAGGAGGAACTTCAATGGATAAATTTGAATTTTATGAAGCAGTTACTTCCTATAAGGCGTCTATGAAGCAGGCTCAAATAATGCTTGAAAGAGGGTTAATATCCGCAGATGATTACGCCAAAATTGATACAAAATTAGCACAAAAATACGGCTTGAATTCGTGTAGTGTATATGCCCATAATAACTTGATATATAGTGAAAACAGAGGTAATATACACACCGAGGAGGTGTTTATAACCAATGAAAGTAACTAAAATCAAAGCCGTGCCGTGTCTTGAAACAAAAAAGAATGTTGCTGCATATGCCAGAGTTTCAAATGGCAAAGATGCGATGCTTCATTCGCTTTCGGCGCAGGTTAGTTATTACAGTAATTACATTCAATCACATGAGGATTGGGAGTATGTTGGCGTATATGCAGACGAAGCTCTAACAGGAACAAAGGACTCTCGTGCAAATTTTCAAAGACTGCTTAAAGATTGCCGTGCCGGTAAAATCGATATGGTAATTACAAAGAGCATTTCAAGATTTGCTCGAAATACAGTTACATTGCTTGAGACAGTCCGTGAACTTAAAAACATGGGCATAGGCATTTATTTTGAAGAACAGAACATTGATACTTTAAGTGCTGACGGAGAGCTTATGCTTACAATTTTAGCTTCGTATGCTCAGGAAGAAAGTTTATCAGCAAGTGAAAATGTAAAGTGGCGCATCCATAACGACTACGAACAAGGTATTCTTCCAATGTCAGTCCAAAACATTTACGGATACAAAAGAACAGCTGATGGTGGTTTGGAGATTGTACCGGAAGAAGCCGAAGTTGTTAAAAGAATTTATAAACAATTTCTTACTGGGGATGGAATCCTGAAAATTGCTAAGTCTCTCAACGAGGAGAAGATTCCAAGCAATACGGGTAACCGATGGACAGAAAAGAAAGTTCGGTACATTCTTTCCAACGAAAAGTACATCGGTGATTTGCTTTTGCAGAAATCCTACCGAACAGACCACTTGACTAAAAAGACCAGGCGAAACAAAGGTGAAAAGACACAGTATTATGTTGAGAATAATCACGAGCCGATTATTTCAAGAGAACTGTATGAAGCGGTTCAGATTGAATTTGAACGGCGCAGAGAAAAACATTGTAAAATAGTTATCCCTCAAAGATACGCTTTCAGCAAAAAAATCGAATGCGGTATCTGTGGCAAGAATTACAGACGTAAAGTTACTGCCACCAGGGTGGTTTGGATTTGCTCAACTTTTGATAAACTCGGTAAAAAAGAATGTGCTTCAAAGCAGATTCCAGATGAAACACTTTGCAGTGTAACCGCTGACGTTATAGGCTCTACGGAGTTTGATGCCGAGCGTTTTGAGGAGTTAATCGAAAAGATAGTTGTGCCGGGCGCAAACCGCCTCATTTTTATATTCAAGGATGGACACTCTGTAGAAAAAGAATGGAAAGACCGTTCTCGAAGCGAAAGTTGGACTCCTGAAATGAAGGAACGAGCACGACAGAAGAACCTTGAAAGGAGAAAAAGTCAATGAAGAAATCCATAACAGTAATACCTGCAACCAAAAATAAATTTACATCATTGCCCGCAACCTCGGTTGCAAAAAGAAAGGTTGCTGCCTATGCTCGTGTTTCAACAGACAGCGATGAGCAGTTCACAAGCTATGAAGCACAGATTGACTATTATACGAAATTTATCAAGCAGCGAGAAGATTGGGAGTTCGTAAGGGTGTATACGGACGAAGGTATTTCAGGTACAAACACAAAACACCGCGAAGGCTTTAATGAAATGGTCGCAGATGCCCTTGCCGGAAAAATAGACCTCATTGTCACAAAGTCAGTAAGCCGTTTTGCCAGGAACACCG
>JAHAZB010000064.1 GCA_018384175.1 Eubacteriales bacterium | reverse complement strand
GTAAATTATCATTTATCTTATTGTTATTTTCAATTAATAATGTTATATTATGAATTATACTAACAATAGAAACCTGTTTTTCTAATGTTGGAAGGTCAAATTCAATATTACCTAATATATCTTGATTAAGATTGTTAATGCTTGTTTGTTGTGTATTGGAAAACATTTTTCGGAATATTGGAGATTTAAACAAATAAAGCATATAAAGAGGATTTACATTAGCATTTGTTATACGAAATCTAATGCAAAAACCAGAAAAAGTGACTTTTTCATTTATATCTTTTACAATCATTGTTCTTCCAACAAGTTTTTTGTTACCATTTGAACGAACGAAAAGAATATCATTATCTTGAAGTAAATAATCATCTGAAACTATATCAGGATTTATTTCTTTTAAATTTTGAAGTTTTGCAATATAATTATCTTCAAAATCAGGTATTCCTATCATTTTGCAACCTGAATTAACATTTTCAGCACTAAAGTTTAACCCATTTTTGAATATCCCAATTTCAGAAAGTTTAATTCTACTCATACTTCACCTTACCCAACTGCTCCAATATTTCTTTTTGCAGAGCATTACCTTCAGCAAAGAAAGACTTTAACTCTGTTGTGTACGCTTCCATTTTAGCATTGAATTCTTCCTGCGTTAGTTCAACATATTCAATTTTTACATCAAAATACTGTCCCGCCGCAAGCGAATACTTCTTTGCCTTGATTTCGTCATATGTTACAGCAACAGAAAAATCATCAACAGCCTCTTTATTTCTGAATGTAGTTACTATTTTTTCGATTTCTTCGGAACGCAATCTGCGTTTCTGATTGTTTCCGTCCTTGTATTCTTCGCCCATTTTTGAAGCGTCAATAAGAACTACCTTTTCTGTTTTTCTTGAATTATCAAAGAAAAGAACTGAAACATTAGTACCAGTGGTCGCAAACACATTGGAGGGCATACTGATAGCGCCATATACTATTTTATCATCTACTATTTTCTTTAATACTTTTCCTGCAACGCCACTCTTTGATGTTATGAATCCAGTTGGAACGACAATAGCACCTTTTCCCGTTGACTTTAATGAATTTATTACATGCTGAATAAAACATGTATATATTGCCATTTTATCAACATCTTTTTTGGGAATTGAAGGCACACCAGCCCAGAAACGAGCAGGCATTGCAGCAATTTTCTCTCTTGTGTCAGAAAAATCCATCTTAAAAGGCGGATTTGACACTACATAATCGAACTGACGGAGTTGCTGTCCATCATCGCTTTTATGATATGGTGCGACAAGAGTATCACCCTGGATTGCATGGTCAAGAGAAGACACAAGACCATTAAGAATAAGATTAAGCTTGAGCATCTTATTACTTCTCTGTGAAATATCTTGTGAAAAAATAGTGCAACGGTCTTCACCAATCTGATGACTCAATGCCATTAAAAGCGTACCCGTTCCAGCCGATGGGTCATAGCATTCGATGTTATGTAAATCTGCATTATCACCGACAAGAAGCCTTGCCATAATTGTTGCAATAGCGTGTGGGGTATAATATTCTGCATATTTTCCGCCACCTGCCGTATTATAATCCTTAATCAGATATTCAAAAATATCGGCAAAAAAGTCGTAATGCTCTGCAAAAGCCTCTTCAAATGAGAAATTTACAAGCTTGTCTACAAGCGCTCTTGCAAACGGTGCTCTTTCAGCCTCATCTGTAACATACTGTGTCAACTTCTCAAACAAAGGAATTTTTGTTTTTTGCGTTGTCTGTGTTGAGAAAATATCAATATTCTTATCGGCAATATCTGTCATTGTGCTGTCGAATATCAAATCAAAATCGCCTTTTGCTTGCTGATTCCACAAATGTGATATCAGATGTTCGGGATTAAGCCTTGGTATATCGGGATTAAGCTCATCAAAAATGTCATCACGTTCATCCTGTGTGAGTTCGGCATATGCAATTTCCCATTTTTCAGCCTTAGCAATGGTCTCGTTCATTTCCTTCAAGGCATAGCCAAATTTATCATTGATAAATTTATAAAGGAACACCTGCGTAATAATCTTGTACTCATTGCCGTCATTACCCATGCCATAAGTCTGACAAGTGGATTTTAAAGCATCAATAAGGGAAATAGTTTTTTCCTTTATGGTGTTATTCATATTTTATTCTCCTCTTTTATGCGCAAGGATAGGTGGCATTGTACTGGCTAAGATACTGAGAGGCAATTCGTGACTGTATGAACACACGGTCTTCTCTTGTGCCTTTCAGATTTAGTCTGTCCATTCCTTGCTTTACCTGAGTCATTACAGTCTGCTCAAAATAAGCATCTTTTTTAAGTATATCATTTCTATCATATACTTTCTGGTCGACATCGTTCTTTATTGAAAACAGCATTTCTCGGATATCTTCCTCAAACTCAGAAACAATAGGACTTTGGCCGTTTTCCTTGCGCCGTGCGTTTTCTTCTCGGATTCGTTTATGTACACGGACAAATTTTGCATCGTCATTATATTTTCGGAGAAGAGCCTTATTTCTTTTTTGCAAATCAGCCAGTTTCTTAAGTATCTCGTCTAATTCTTTGGAATGAGAATAGAATTCTTCCAAGGTAGGAGCAAAACCAAATTCCTTGAATCTTTGCATAAAAGCTTCTCGCAGAGAGATATATTCAGGGTCTTCCTGGTCGATATTCTGAGTAAAGGCGTGTATTGTCTTCTGCCATTTTTCTTTCAGCTCTACGCCACCAGAAATCATTCTCATCTCTTCTTCGCCTATCTTGCTGAAATTAAAGCTAATGTCCTGCATTGCTTCATTTACAAGATGCTTTGTTGAGTCATCGCCACTGAAAGCCTCTTTTTGATTTATAGTGTCAATACATCTCTGTACTTCTCTAATCATATCAGGAAGCTTTGTAATTTCCAGTTTTGCAAAGGCTGATTTTAAGTCATCATCACCGAATGTTCGGACAATATTGCAGCAATCACGGGCAGAAATCAATACTTTTTTCAGTTTCAAAAGTTCTTGCTTGTCTTCGATAGTTGATACCTCTGAACTGAATTCTTCAACATTATCTGTAGTATAATCAAAAAGCACCTGTCTTACAGTTTTCATTTGTGAAACCAGTGCATCCTTGTCTTCAATTACCTGCATAAATGTATCTGTAGCATTACCTTCTCCTGTTTCTTCAGGGTCATTGAATCTATTCAATTCACGAAGGTATGCCTCGTTGGTTTCATCAAAATTTGCCTTGATATTTGCAAAATCTATGATGTATCCGTATCGGTTATCCTTATAAGGTCTGTTTACACGGGTAATTGCTTGTAACAGGTTATGGTCTTTCAGCTTTCTGCCAAAATACAGACGTTTTAGTCTTGGTGCATCGAATCCTGTAAGGAGCATATTGAAAACGATAAGGATATCAACCGTCATATTCTTCTTGAAATCCTTGACGATTTGCTTTCTCGTTTCTTTATCTTCACTGTCATGTAATATTAACCCAGCTCTGAAGTGCGTTTTACTTGAAGCACTTTTATTCAGCTCACGCTGTATTTCATCAAAACAAGCATATATTTTTCTTGCTTGTTCACTTGTTTCGCATATGACCATTCCTGCCAATGAATCATCGCCTTGTATCATACGGAACTTTTTCAAATCGCTGATAATGTATCTGACGAGCTCCTGCACATAGGTATCGTGCTCAATAATCTGACTTTTCTTAATATCTTTCTTTTGAACAAGCGTTTCTAATTTTTCATAAATTTCTGACAGTCGTTCTTTATAGGAGGTTTCGATATCTTCACGAATAATTTTTAATGTATATCCATCCTGAATGGACTTGTCATAATAATAAGTATGAAGATAATTACCGAAAACCTTCCAGGACGCCCGTTCTTCTTTTAATAACGGAGTTCCAGTCAATGCGATTTTGATTGCATTTTCATCTGCATCAAAAAGATTCGCAAGAAAGCTGCCTTCAGGCTTATATCCTCTATGTGCCTCATCGATAATAAATATACGCTGCAAATTAGTAGCATAAGCAGGCAATGTCACTTTTGTCTTATCCTCAGCAAACCTTTGTATATTTACTACTGTAATTTCCTGTTGTCCGCTATTGCCTTCCTGTGCCTGATTGTTTCTGAACTGCTGCATAAGTTCTTCTCTTGTATTTGCAGTTTTAACTATAAGCCCTCTTGCTTCAAATTCCTGGGATGCCTGTTCTAATAAATCGAGTCGGTCAACTATAAAATAGAACTTTGCGACCTTATTTTCTTTTGCATAATAGTCTGAAAGTATATGGGAAAGATAGTATGAGAGTGCAGTTTTGCCGCTTCCTTGTGTATGCCAAACGACGCCAGAACGCACGCCTTCTTTCAATTTATCACGAATAGCATACGCAGCAAAAAGCTGCTGATATCGCATTATATGCTTCTGGTCGGTTACTTCAATCTTACCATCTATTTCACGTTCCATTTTTACATAAGCAATGCCATATTTGATTATAAACAGAAGCCTTTCAGGGGAGCACATAGATGTAATTATTCTGTTTGTAGGTGTATTTATGTTAAGATTTGTCTGATATTCGGGTGTTGTGTGTATAACCTGATTATTAAAGTCTTTTAATATTTTTAGTTCGACAGCTGAATCAATATCTTTATACTTGTAATCTTGAATATATGGCGCAATCGCTTGATTAAGAGGGTTTTCTTCTCTGAAACAATTAAAAGGGGCATATTCTCGCGCAGCAGTGCAATAAAATGCGCCTTGAATCGGCACAATACCGCCTTCAGCATCATATTCCATATTATTTGAGAATATCATTAACTGCGTAATATTAATAAATCTACGGAATTTCTTATTTGGGAATCGCTGTTTATTCATTCTTGTGCTTTCAGCAACCATTCCACCATGATTGTTCGGCTTTTTCACTTCTATAAAAGCCAATGGTAAGCCGTTGATAAACAGCGTTATATCAGGACGGAATTCGTCCTGGTCTCTTTTGCAAGTAAATTCAGCGGTACAGTGAAACAGATTATTTTCGGGATTATCAAAATCTATCAATCGTGTAGGCGAAACTTTCTTTAAACGAGCGTAAAAACTACGACCAAGGTCATCGTTATCCAACTCTTGTCTGATTGACTTTAATACCTGTTCAGCCTCTCCTTCATATTCTGGATTTAGCTTTTTGAATTGAGAAAGAAAAACTTCCCTAAGAATGTTGGTGTCTGCATCATACACCACACCCGCTTCATCCTCATTTATTTTTCCATAATATATATAACCCAGCCTCGTTAAATGAACAAGAGCTGGCATTTGAACACGAGTCATTTCATTAAATATCTTTCGTCCGTTTTTAGCGTTAGTCGACATATTTTTCCCTCCTATCTTCACTTCGCAAACAGCAAAAACAAACAATTATACTAATATATTATAATGTTTTTTAATAAAAAAAGCAATAGAAATTTAAGATTTTATAAAAAACAGCAGACACCAAAATGTCTGCTGAAGAAAATATATTCAATTACCCGAAATTATTACGCCATTCATCATAGTTATAAGTTTTACCCTGATATTGTATACTTGTAAGTGATATGCAGTCAAGGAAAATTTCCTCTCCAATTTCGGTCACACTATCTGGAATAGTTACACTTGTAAGTGAAGCGCAACCTTTGAAAACCTTATCGCCGATTTCTGTTACCCCCTCAGGAATAGATATGCTTGTAAATGATGTACAGTTGACAAAAGCAAAGTCACTAATTCTTTTCACGCTATTCGGGATAGCTATGTTTTCGAGCAAATAGCAATTAGTGAAAGCGTTAACGCCGATTGATGTCACGCTGTCGGGGATAGTTATACTCGGGAGAGATTTGCATGCAGCGAAAGCAAGTTCATCAATTGTTGTTACACTATCAGGAATTGTTACGCTTGTCAAGGATGAACAAAATCTGAACGCACTGTCGCCAATTTCTGTCACCCCATCGGGAATAGTGATGCTTGTAAGCGAGTTACAATTGTAAAATGTACTCATTGCGATTTTTGTTACGCTGTTTGGAATATTTATATTGGTAAGTGATGTACAATTTTCAAAAGCACCTGTATGAATATTAGTTACGCCGTCAGGGAGAATCACGGTTGTAAGTGATTCGCAATCCATAAAAGCGTGTGAATTGATGTATAATACACTATCAGGGATTAATACAGTTGTGACCGAGTTGCAATCTTTGAAAACACTGTTGCTATTACCGATAGCTATTACATTCTTACCCTCGATTTCTTTAGGTATAATTACTTTTGTTGCAGAACCTGTATAGCTTAAAATCCTAATACCGTCATTTTCGGAATCAAATTCATACTCAAAATCCGTATCAGGTGTATATTCAAAATCAGGAACAACAGACTCTGTATTTGTCGTTGTGTTGTTATCGGTCTGTGAAGTTTCTTCCTTTTCCTGTGTATTGGTGCTTTCGGTTTGTGATGTAGTGTTGCTGACAGATGGATTTTTATCGCTACAGCCTGCAAAGCACGCAGTTATTAAAGTTAATGTAATCATTGTTGTGAATAATTTCTTCATATAATAATTCTCCCGATAGTTTATTTATAGTATTCGCTTATTCTTGATTCTATTTTCTTGTACTTTTTATAATGCTTACGAGCAAATAGCACTGGAATTATTGCAAAGATGGCAAGAGGGAGTATGTTTCCACCTGATTCGCTGAATGTTGTGCCTAAACAACCAAACACAATAAGAACAGCGAACATAACACCGCAAATAAACATTTTCTTACTTTGTTTTTTAGCGGATTTAAGCTCCTGCAAATCCATTGAAATAATCTCAGAATCGGTATAACCTTTAAGATTTTTGATATCCTTATTCATCTGCTTGTCTAAGCCTGTTGCACGAGCGATATGCATAGCATCGTTAATGCTGCTACCAAGACCGTCCATAAATTCATCGCCCATATTTTTGTGGTTATTATTGTTGTTGTTCATTTTTATTCCTCCGATTTTTTAATTGTGATAATATGCCTGTTCAGCAGTCTGCTGTGCCTGATACGCCATTTCTTCTGCATAGCGGACTCTCTGCTCGAGCTGCATTTGCTGATTTATTATCTGTTGCTGACCTGCCTGCATTGCCTGTCTGTGCATATCCTCCTCAAATACATTCAAAGCTTCTTTTAAGGTGTCTGCACGCTGGTTTTCTAAGATACTGCATAAATGTGCGACTTTCCATGCTTCACGATAATCAGGTGGTATGTGCGAGAATAAATCAAAATTTTCATTATATATTCTCGAAATCTCATTTGTATATGCAAGTATTTCCTGATTTAACTTTGAGATTTTATTGTTGATAATATCATTATGTTCTGCGACACGTTTTTCGTCTTTGCTTTTTCTGATTTTATTTATGATTTTACCTATTATCACTGTTGCGATTACTGCTGCAATAAGAGAAATTCCAACGTTTTCTGTAATTTCTACAACAGGAAAACAAATGCAAACATACGAAATTATAAAAGCAATTAAATAGTCAAAGAATGCGTTATGTTTAGGAGGAGTATCATTTGTTAATTCGTGGATTTGTGACTGCAACGGTGCTATTGCATTTGAGTTGCGTTCAATTTCCTTAAGATGCGGTATCGCTTTCTTAAAATTACTTATAAGCTGATAATCCATAAATTTGTTCCTTTCACATCGAATATAATAAAACATGACACATATTTTATTATACAGTAACGATACGTTACTGTCAATATAAAATAGCGACTTTATGTCACATTTTATTTAAATTTGTCGATTATGACTATATAATAAGAAGTATAGGAATTTTCAATAAGTAAGGAAGTATGGTGCAGATATATGTTTTTTTCTTTTCTTGGCGTTCCTGAGACTTTTGCCGAGAGATTATGTTACGCACGTAGCCAAAAAGGAGTATCGCAACAGGCTGTTGCCGACGCATTAGGTGTGTCGCGAAATCTATTAAGCAATTATGAAAGAGGCGTTCGTCAGCCTGATTTTCAGATGCTTTGTGATTTGGCAAGGTTTTATGGTACAACGACTGATTACCTTCTCGGCATGACCGACGAATTCAGACCTTACAAGAAACGCTGCAAACGTGACGCTATACTAATAAATCAGGTGCTCTCATTAAACGATGATAGCAAAAATGCCCTACAAGAATATATAACTTTGTTAAAATTAAAAGAGGAAAAAAACAAAGGGTAAACGCAAATGCATTTACCCTAAGGAAAGGAGTTCTCACAGTTGTAGAAAAAATGAAGGAAAAACTACAACTGCGGTTAGGCGACAAATTATGCGCTGATTGCCAACACATATCCGCCTGCAGGAATTGTTTTGTTTTCAATAGCGTTATTAATCTCAGAGTCAATATCCTCCATAAATTTCGCCATTGCTCGGTATAATGTATTGATATAATGCTGTGTTGTTGTATTGCGAGTATCTCGCATGATTGATTCAGCTAATGCCTGGATTCGTGCAGAATTCTGTTTTACCTGAACTGAATGCAGTATTTCTACAGCCGTAATCGCATCATACAATACGCCTTTTGTGTTTTTCATGCTCCTTGAATCAACTTTTCTTACCATTTTCAAATCCTCCTAAAATTTTTATTTATAAAAAAAGTGCCGTTATGCATATAGCATAGCAGCACTTAAATTATATCAAACTGAACTTGTTATGAATGATTTACTTACATATATATTATAT
>JAHAZB010000030.1 GCA_018384175.1 Eubacteriales bacterium | reverse complement strand
GTGCTATATATTGCAAGCATTTTTTTAATAAATACAAAATATTGTATAAAAAGAAAATCGGGATTTTTTACAAATCCCGATAAAATAACACTATTTAGCAGATACCGACAACCGTTTTTCTGCATATTCAAAAATTTTCGTCAGAACATAGCTGAATACCAGATAAAAGACCGCAACAACAACAAATGCCATTACATTCATATCGCGGCTTACAATCTGTTGTGCTCTCTTCAAGACATCAATAAGCGCAATAGAAGAAACAAGTGCAGTATCCTTTACAAGAACAATAGCCTCGTTGGCAACCGGAGGAACAATCGAGCGAAGCATCTGCGGTATAACCACAAGTCCCATCGTCTGTACCTGATTTAAGCCCAAAGCCTTCGCCGCTTCGTACTGTCCTTTTTGTACACTTAATATTCCACCTCTGAATATCTCGGCAAAATACGCCGCGTAGTTAAGAACAAACGCAAGAAGAGCCGATGGAAATCTGTCAAGCGCCAGCTTCATAAACTCACCGGTGAACGGATTTACTATTTTGATAAAAGGAAGACCGAAATAGACAAAGAAAAGCTGAAGCATCAGCGGTGTTCCTCTGAAAATAAGCAGATATATCCCTACAAACCACGAAAGCGGCTTAAAACGTGAAATCCTGCCCAAAGACAACAAGAGTCCAAGAGGAAGCGATAACACCAATGTCATCCAGAAAATATTAAGAGTTTCGTCCATACCCTTCAAAATCTGGGGTATTAAACCGACTATGTACCCGTAATCCATCTTACATTCCTTTCGCCAAAATAACCGCTGCCCTCGCTTTACCCGAGCACAGCGGTTTTTGCACTTAATTTATATCTTAAAAATTATTTTGCGTACTTATCTGAACCAAACCACTCGTTAGAGATAGCTGATGCTGTACCATCTTCGATACATTCGTTAATTGCATCGTTAAGAGCTGTCATAAAGCTTACATCGCTGAGTCTGCCGCCTACACCGTAATCTTCCGGATCAAGCTGCTCATCAAGAACTGTGAACTTGTCTGTCATACCCTCTTTTGCAAGATAGTATCTTACGAAAATCTCGTCGATAACAGCTGCATCTGCTCTGCCTGCTTCAACTTCCATAAGAACAAGTGTGTTCTCCTTGAACTTGGAGATATTTTCTTCACCAATTGACTCATATGTTGCTGTATCAGCCTTCAATGCATCTTCACTTGTACTTCCGTCCTGAAGTGCTACCTTCTTGCCTGCAAGGTCTGCCTTAGCCTTGATGTCTGAGCCGGCAGGTACTACTACAACCTGACCTGTTGTAAGGTATGCATCTGTAAAGAGAACTTCCTTTTTGCGCTCCTCTGTGATAGAGAAACCGTTCCAGATAACGTCGATGTTACCTGATGAAAGCTCCATTGACTTTGCATCCCAGTCAATCGGCTGAAGCTTAACATCAACACCAAGCTTTTCAGCTGCAGCCTTTGCAAAGTCAATGTCAAAGCCTACAATATTACCATTCTCATCTGTAAAGCCCATAGGAGCGAATGTCGCATCAAGACCGAGCACGAAATATCCCTTAGCCTTGATATCCTCAAGTGATGTATCCTCACCTGTTGCTGCCGGCTCTGAAGCACAGCCTGCAAGTGCACCAACACCCAATACCGCTGCCATAAGCAATGCCAAAAACTTTTTCATATTTTATACCGCCCTTTCTTAATAAGCCTTTAAGGCTCTTTCTTAAAGCTTTATCATTGTACCACATTAGCGTGATAAAGTAAAGACCTTTTTTCAAATTTTGCAAAAAAATTTACTCTTACATTACAAAGATGTGAAAAATATTGATTTTCGTAAAAAATTCTGTTATAATGCATTGTAAAGTTATATAATTGCGTGTTGTATTCCTAAAATTTGCAGGCGTAACACTTTTTTCGTGCCTTCATATTGTATAATAAACACAGTTGCAATGTGTATTATTATATCGTGGGCGGTATTCTCTGCCCCGGGAGGTGTGAATTACTTGAGCAGCTTGCTGATTGAAGGCGGCAACCGTATTGACGGCGAATTTGCTGTACAGGGTGCAAAAAATGCCGTTCTGCCAATTCTTGCCGCAACCGTATTGAATGGCGGAAAGAATGTTGTATATAACTGCCCTGATTTATCCGATGTGTCAAGCACTGTCGAGGTCTTAGAGAACCTCGGATGCAGCGTTTCCAGACACGGTAACATACTGAATGTAGACTCTTCCGGTATGAACAGCTATACTATTCCGGAAACTCTTATGCGTAAGATGCGTTCATCTATTATTTTTTTAGGTGCTATAATTGCACGATACAAAAGAGCCTGCGTAAGTATGCCCGGTGGATGCGAAATCGGGTTAAGACCTATTGATTTGCACTTGAAAGCCCTGAAAAGTCTGGGGATTGAAATTTCCGAAGCCCATGGGTACATAAATTGCGTTGCCGATAAAATTACGGGCGCGGATATACATCTTGATTTTCCAAGTGTAGGTGCAACCGAAAACATTATGCTCGCCGCTTGTATGGCAGACGGTATTACAACTATCGAAAATGCTGCCAGAGAGCCTGAAATTGTTGATTTGCAGAACTTTCTTAACAGAATGGGCGCAAAAATCAGCGGTGGCGGTGGTAATGTAATAAGAATTGAGGGTGTAAAAAAGCTCTACGGCGTTGAGCATACCATTATGCCCGACCGAATTGTATCGGGCACATATCTTGTGTGCGCAGCCGCAACCCGAGGACATCTGGTTTTAACAAATACCGATTACACACATATGGGTGCAATACTCAACCTGCTTTCCGATATGGGTTGCAGGATATACCGCGAAAAGAACCGTATCGCAATTGCCTGCAATCAAAGAACGCACGCCGTTCCCACAATAAAAACAATGCCTTACCCAGGATTTCCCACAGATATTCAGTCGCCGTTTATGTCGCTTGCAGCAATTTCCGACGGCACAAGCATTTTTGTGGAAAATATATTTGAAAACAGGTATCAGCATGTTGATGAACTCACAAGAATGGGCGCAGATATCCGCATCGACGGAAGATGCGCTGTGGTTATAGGCACAAAATCGCTAACCGGTGCAAATGTTGTTGCTAAGGACCTTCGAGGCGGTGCGGCACTTGTAGCAGCGGCATTGGCAGCAGAGGGCAATACAACCATCGAAAACGTACATTTCATTGACAGAGGTTATGAAAATATAGAAAAATATCTTGCTCTATGCGGAGCAAACATTACACGAAAGGAGTAATTATATGCCGGGCGAAAGAACTGATGATTCAATCAGAAAGCGTCATACAAAAAGACAGCAGAAGCGTCGCAGACAACAGCTTATACGCAGATACAGTTCTTTGAGTACCTTATCTATAATCGTGCTGTGCGTTATAATCTTCTGCACTCCTCTTCTCGACATACGACGTGTGGATATAACCGGTAATGTGAAAATAGAAACTGCCGAGCTTGAGCCTATTGCAGAATCTTTTAAGGGAAAAAATCTTATCTTAACAGGAAAGGGCAGTGTCCGAAAAGCACTGTCTTCCTTTGCGTACGTAGAATCAGCAGCTACAAAACGCGGATTTTTCCCGCCATCACTTACAATAATTATCACCGAGCGAGAACCAATTGTACAGATGGTTCACAACTCAAGCTATGCCACTATTGATATAGAGGGCAAGATTCTTGAGGTTGGCGAGCGCCGTACCGAATATGCCGAGCTTTACGGTCTGAAGCTGACTTCTTCAACGGAAGGCGAAATCATATCTCTTGATGATAACAGCAAGCTGAAAACAGTGCTTGGTGTTCTGGAAAGCTTCAAAAAATCCGGACTTATGACCGGTGTTACCAAGATAAATATGGAAAATCTTGACAGCATCTCATTTAACTACGAAAACAGAATTGACGGCATATGCGGTCCGTATGTTGACTTTACAAGAAAGCTTGGGCTCTTCCGCGAAGCTGTTACATCGAACAAGCTTACCGAGAACTCACGCGGTACAATCGACCTCACCAAAACCGGCAAAGCTGTTTATACTCCCTGATTTGACATATTTGACCAAGAAACACCTTTTATTTTTAATAAAATTAAGAAAAAACTTAGAATTTTTGTAACAAAATTTCAAAATACTATTGAATAAATCGAAAAAACATAGTACAATGATATTATATAAGTAGTTTTGCTAAGGAGGATTTTCAAAATGAGTAACATAGAATTTGACCTCGACTCAGTTCAGCCTACCGACGGTGCAAGAATTAAAGTAATCGGTATTGGCGGCGGCGGTAACAACGCTGTTGACAGAATGATTGATGCAGGAGTTAAAAATGCTGAGTTTGTATGTGTAAACACAGACTTACAGCAGCTTAAGCACGTAAAAGCCCCCACCACAATCCAGATTGGTGTTAAGCTTACACAAGGTCTTGGCGCTGGTGCTAAGCCTGAAATCGGCAAAAAGGCTGCTGAAGAAACAGAAGACCAGATTCGCGACCTTCTCAAGAACACCGAAATGGTTTTCGTTACTGCAGGTATGGGCGGCGGAACAGGTACAGGTGCTGCTCCCGTTATTGCAAAAATGGCTAAAGAAATGGGCATCCTTACAGTTGCTGTTGTAACAAAGCCCTTCTTCTTTGAAGGTAAGACAAGAATGCAGCAGGCTGTTGCCGGTATTGAGGAGCTTGCAGCTAATGTGGATTCAATCGTAACTATCCCCAATGACCTCGTTTTGAAGATTGCTGATAAGAAAGTGAATATAAACGAATCCTTCAAGCTTGCAGACGAAGTTCTTCGTCAGGGTATAGAGGGTATTATAGACATTATAGCTCAGGACGGCATCATCAGCTGCGACTTTGCTGACGTATGTACTGTTATGCGTGATTCCGGTATTGCTCATATGGGCATCGGCTTCGGCAAGGGCGAGAATGCTGCTCAGGACGCTGTAAGACAGGCTGTGGAGTCTCCGCTACTCGAAACAAGCATTACCGGCGCAAAGGGCATACTCCTCAACGTAACAGGCGGAACAGAGATGTCGCTTGTTGAAATGAGTGAGGCTTCTGCTATCGTAAGCGAAATGGTTTCTGACGATGCACAGATTATCATTGGTACTGCTACCGACGAAAATATACGCGATGAAATTAAGGTTACTATCGTCGCAACCGGTCTTAATGCAGGTTCTAAGCGTGGTACTAAGCCATCAACTCCATTTGCTGTTACAGGAACCGGAACAGATGCCGAAAAGCGCATTCCCGCTTTTTCAAGCCCATCATCAAGTGATTCAGACATCTTCTCAAGAACATTAGGCAATGAAATTGACAACATCAATGTGCCCAGCTTTTTGAAGAACAGATAATCATAGAATTAAAGCCCCGAATAATTATCGGGGCTTTTTTGTTGCTTTTTTATAGGATAAATGATATAATGTTTTATTATATTCTATGTTTGGAGACTATATATGACAGTTTTAGAGCTAAAGGAAAGGCCAAGAAACCAACAACGGTCGTGCGCAAGAAAAAAATCAGGCAAATTACATAAAGCAGGACTGGTTTTCCTTGCACTTTTGCCTGTATATATATTTATATTATTTGAATACATACACTTTGGCATTTTTGCAGGTATAGGTGAGTTTTTGAATCTGCACATAGGCGCAGCCTTCTTTTCACTTATTTCATTATATACAATTTATCTTATACTGTTTCTTATCAGCGGACGATTTATTATAGCAACACTTATTATGACACTGCTATGTGCGTTACTCGCAGTCAGCAACTATTTTAAGCATACACTGACCGGCGATTTTGTGTACCCGTGGGACTTAATTCACAATACCGGCAACTTAAGCGAGCTGAGAAGCTTTGTAAGCGGCAGTCTCCCTCTTGGTAATATTCTGATATTGCTTTTCGGACTGCTCTTTATAGCTGTTGCCGTAGTGATAAAAGGGAAGTTACGACTTCGTGCAAGGTGGCGCATTGGTATTATTGCAGTCGTTGCCGCGATAGTTACAATTTCATTTAACACTCCACAACACACTTCCAAAACACTGCAGTTGTTTAATATGGACCTCGGCTCAACCTCCAATCAGGAGGTAAATCATTCAGAAAACGGATTTACCGGCGGATTTCTGGTAAACACTCTGTCAATGAATGTTCCAACACCCGATGGTTATTCAAAGAATAATATAGAAAAGATATTACAGCCTTATACAGCATCATTGGCATCTGCAGAATTTTCATCACCTGATATAATTGTAATTCTATCGGAAAGCTTCTGGGACCCCAAGAACCTTCCCGGCGTGGATTTTTCAAAAAATCCCACAGCTAATTTTGATAAAATTTCCAAAAAAGCAAATGCGAGAAGCGGGTATATGTATCAGACCTCATATGGCGGCGGTACAGTCAGAACAGAATTTGACGTAATAACCGGTCTTACCATTGAGCAGATGCCGGACGGCTCTGTACCCTGGCAATATTTAACCGGAAATATCCCTTCCTACGCCTCGCACTTTAAGGATTTGGGTTATCGTACTATTTTTATGCATACATATGAGCCATCCTTTTATATGAGAAACAAGGCATATCCTTTTATCGGCTTTGATGAGCTATATTTTCAGGACGAACTCACCGCTATTGAAGGTGTGGACTGGCACAGAAGCGGATTATATATTGCAGATGACAGCTTTGTTTCATATGTTAAACATTTTCTGGAGCAGGACAACGACAACCCCTGTTTTCTGTTTGGTATAAGTATGGAAAATCATCAGCCTTATGACAACAAGTATGAAGACACAAAGATTAAAGTTTCAAGCAAATACCTCTCCGAAAGTACGAGATATGCTGTGGAGCAGTTTTCTGAAGGACTTTACAGGGCCGATTTGGCACTTAAAAAGCTGGTCAGCTATATAGACTCCCGAAAGAAGGACACCATCCTTATCTACTTCGGCGACCATCCGCCCACACTCGGTCCGGATAAAGCGGCATATATTGAAAGCGGCTTTATTTCAGATGGCTTTCTTAACGATAAAGAATGGCAGGCACTGCTTCGGACACCGTTTCTTATCTACTCGAATTTCAGTCCTGAAGAAAGCGAAATGCTAAAACCGGATGCAATAAACGAAATAACATCATATAATCTTATAAATGCCGGTTTAGAACTGGCGGGCGCACCCAAATCAGCCTATATGGAGTTTCTGACCGATTATTACCGTGCAATTCCGTACTATAATAATTGCCTGAAAATCCAGCCAACCGAGGAGTAACAGCCATTTATAACCGCACATAAGCTTATAACTTACGACATAATGAACGGTAATCAATATTCTATGAAATAGAAAATGCACGAACATAAAAAAGCTGAACGAAATTATTCGTTCAGCTCTTTTATATGTCTGAAAATTCAGTACAACCAAAATTTATTAACGGACTGTCAAGGACGCCAGTCCCTACAAATTTGAAAACAAGTATTGGTAATTACTGAATACATTCACTTTTTCACTCCAACCCTATTGCACAAATCCCTAATCTCACAGTTTTCGCAGTCAGGTTTACGTGCGGTACATCTTGCTCTGCCGTGATAGACCATCTGATGACAGAAACGAAGGCTGTAATCGTCGGGGAGTATCTTTTTAAGTGCAAATTCAATCTTTACAGGGTCATCGTCTTTTACAAGACCGATTCTGTTAGTAAGTCTGATGCAATGCGTATCAACCACAATTGCAGGCTTTCCAAATATATCTCCTAAAACAAGGTTTGCCGTCTTTCTGCCCGTACCTGCCAATGTCAACAAGTCCTCCATTGTATCAGGCACTTCACCGCCATAGACATCTATAAGCCTTCTGCAACAGGCAATTATATTCTTAGCCTTATTCTTATAAAAACCAGCCGAGCGAATAAGCTCCTCAAGCTCTGTAATATCGGCATTGGCATAATCCTCCGCCGTTTTATACCTTGCAAAAAGGTCTTTTGTTACTATATTCACTCTCGCATCGGTGCACTGTGCCGAAAGCTGTGTTGCAATAAGCATTTCAAGCGGATTGGAATAGTCAAGCGAGCATTTTACTACCGGATATGCTTTATCAAGCTGTTCTCTTAAAAGCGTAACCTTTTCCTTCTTTGTCATTTTACCACCTCTTGCTTCTTCTTAAGAAATGAGAGCTTTGTTTCGGATATAATTGTGGCTGTAAATATCAGGCAAAAGCCTACAAACAGTCTTGGTGTTATTTTTTCGTTATACAGCGCTACCGAGAACAGAACACCGAACACTGATTCAAGTGTTAATAATATTGCCGCATTTGACGGCGGAAGCTTTGACTGTCCCCAGTTCTGACAAAGGAGTGTTATTGCCGTACAGAATACCGCCATATACAAAAGCTCCATCCACGCACCCGAAAACCACCCTGCTGGAACAGTATCCACAAACACCGAGCCTGCTGCCGCAATAATTCCGCACGAGAAGAACTGTATTATGGTAAGAAGTACAGGGTCATAATCCTTTGAAAACTTAGCAATAAGTACGATATGCGCCGCCCAGAAAAAGCCGCTCAGGAGTGTCATATAATCACCCATCTGAATAGTAAATGACTCTGTAAGCGACACAAGTCCAATACCAGTAAGGCAGGTTACAGCAGCAATTATGTTATACTTATCCGGACGCTTCTTATCCACCGCCAAGAACTGAAAGGGAACTATAATACAGTAAACAGCCGTCAAAAATGCGTTTTTGCCCGGTGTAGTATTAGCAAGACCTATCGTTTGCAAATAGTATGCCAGAAACAGACACGCACCTATAATTCCACCATTTACAACTGCACCCCACGTTATCTTTTTAACCGTTTTCCAGAATATTACCGAGAGCAATACCCCCGCCACAAGAAATCTGAAGGCGAGTATAAAAAGTATTGGCAGAAAATCGAGTGTACTCTTAAGCACCACAAATGAGCTGCCCCATATGACCGTTGCAAGCAGTATAGCAAGACGCGCAAGCACCTTTTTGTTTTCCATTTTTACCTATCCTTTCAAAGAGATAACAAAGACTGTAGCCGTTTCCAGACAGCCACAGCCTGTTATTACATTATATTCTGTCTTATTCTATGGAGTTCACAAATTCTCTTCCTGCTTTAATTGCAGCTTTGACTGTTTCCTCCGCAGGTCCACCGATAATCTTACGGTCATTTACGCAGGTCTGCATACTGATTGCATCGTATATGTCCTGCTCAATGATATCGGAAAATTGCTTATACTCGTCAAGGGTAAGCTCATCGAGTGCCTTATCCTTGCTTATTGCATAGAACACAAGCTTACCTACAACCGCGTGTGCCTCCCTGAAAGGCATACCCTTTTTAACAAGATAATCTGCCGCATCGGTAGCATTGGTAAAACCTCCCCTTGCACCAGAAAGCATATTATCCTTTCTTACTGTCATAGTAGCTATCATATCACAGAAAACAGGCAGACACAGTTTTACCGTATCAACCGCATCAAATATAGGCTCTTTATCCTCCTGCATATCCTTGTTATATGCAAGCGGTATTCCCTTCATAGTAGTCAAAAGTCCCATAAGATGTCCGTAAACTCTGCCTGTCTTACCTCTTATAAGCTCGGCAACATCGGGGTTCTTCTTCTGTGGCATAATTGACGAGCCGGTTGAATAGCTGTCGTCCATCTCTACAAACTGGAATTCGTGGCTTGACCACAGAATAAGCTCTTCACAAAAACGTGATAAGTGCATCATAATCATTGAAAGAACAGATGCAAGCTCTATTGCAAAATCTCTGTCGGAAACGCCGTCTAATGAGTTTCCTGTAACACAGGCAAAACCAAGTTTTTCCGCCACAAACTCACGGTCTAAGGGGTATGTTGTTCCGGCTAAAGCACCTGAACCCAAGGGCATATAATTGCATCTTCCTCTCCAGTCGGAAAGCCTCGCCAAATCCCTCTTGAACATCTCAAAGTATGCCATAAGATGATGTGCCAATGTAATCGGCTGAGCCTTCTGAAGATGTGTGTAGCCGGGCATTACGGTGTCGGTATGCTCATCAGCAAGCGACAAAAGCACGTCTAAAAGATGCACGAGCATTTCCTTTATCTCAACACCCTCGTCAAGAAGATACATACGAAGGTCAAGTGCAACCTGGTCATTTCTGCTTCTGCCTGTATGAAGTCTTTTGCCTGCATCACCTATTTTATCGGTAAGAAGCTTTTCGACATTCATATGTATATCCTCGGCATCTATCAAAAATTCAACCTTACCGTTTTCGATTTCAGAAAGAATTTCATCAAGACCTTTGATAATCTTATCCGCATCTTCCTTTGGAATAATTCCCTGCTTACCAAGCATTTGAGCATGAGCCTTACTTCCCTTTATATCCTGACGGTACATACGTTTATCAAATCTGATTGACGAATTGAAATCGTCTACCTTTTTATCAGTATTCTTCTGAAAACGTCCGCCCCATAGCTTTGCCATAGTATTTTCTCCTTTATAATGAAAATTTAAGGTCGGTGTTGCCATCGACCTTAAAATAATTATCCGTTATTCTTTTTATTCATCAATGCTCTAACCTTGAGCGGCAAACCAAAGAGATTAATGAAGCCCTCTGAATCCTTGTGGCTGTAAAGCTCCTTAGAGTCGCCGAAGGATGCAATATCCTCGTTATAGAGCGAGTACGGGCTCTTTGTACCTGCAGGTGTAACAGCACCCTTATACAATTTAACTCTTACTTCACCTGTTACAGTTTCTTCCATAGAATCAACCATTGCAGAAAGTGCCTCACGAAGCGGTGTGTACCACTTACCGTCATATACAAGCTCGGAGAACTTGATAGCTGCCTGACGCTTGAACGCCTGAGTATCACGGTCTAAGCAGAGATATTCAAGCTCCTGAAGTGCTGCGTACAAAATTGTACCACCCGGAGTCTCATACACACCTCTTGACTTCATACCAACAAGTCTGTCCTCTACGATATCTGCAATACCTATACCGTTCTTGCCGCCAAGCTCGTTAAGCTTTTCAACAAGCGGACGCGGAGCCATCTTTTCGCCATCAATCGAAACGGGAACACCCTTTTCAAAGCCGATTGTGATATATGTAGGCTCGTCGGGAGCTTTCTCAGGAGAAACGGACAGCTTCAAAAGGCTGTCAAGCTGCGGTTCATTTGCAGGGTCCTCCAAATCCATGCCCTCATGGCTGATATGCCAGATGTTACGGTCTCTTGAATACAAATCCTTCTTTGTAACAGGAATTTCTATATTATGAGCATTTGCATAGTCAACAGCATCCTCACGAGATTTGATATCCCAGATTCTCCAGGGAGCTATAATCTTCAAGTGCGGTGCAAGAGCCTTAATTGTAAGCTCGAATCTTACCTGGTCGTTACCCTTACCTGTTGCACCGTGGCAGATAGCAGTTGCACCCTCTGCCAAAGCGATTTCAACCAAACGTCTTGCGATAATCGGACGTGCGTGTGATGTACCCAAAAGATACTTACCCTCGTAAACAGCACCGGCTTTTAATGTCGGGAAAATGAAATCTGAAACATATTCGTCTCTCAAATCCTCAATATAAAGCTTTGAAGCACCTGCCTTTTTAGCACGCTCTCCAAGGCCTTCCGTCTCCTTACCCTGACCAACATCACCGCAAACTGCGATAACCTCATAGTCGTAGTTTTCCTTGAGCCAGGGGATAATTATTGATGTGTCAAGACCGCCTGAGTAGGCGAGTACAACTTTTTCCTTTGCCATAACTTGCAATTCCTCCGTTTATGTTATAT
>JAHAZB010000024.1 GCA_018384175.1 Eubacteriales bacterium | reverse complement strand
ATGCTCTGTATGCGGTGATACCTATAGGGCTGAATATAAAGAAGCATTGGGACACACTCCTTCAGATTGGATTGTTGACACAGCAGCTACAATTAACAATGCCGGAGAAAAGCATATTGAATGTACTGTTTGCGGCGAAAGACTTATGACTGTTGCACTTCCGAGGCTTGTCGGCAGAGATTTTTCTGATGAGGACGGAAATGTTGTTGTAGGTGATTATTCCATTAAGCTGTACGATAAAAATAATATGCCTGTATTCAATGCAGAAGTAACCATTGATGTAAATGATAATGTATCAATTAAACTGCCTGATGGCAGACTTCTGGACTTTGCAGACCAAACATCAATCGAGGTAACGAGGACAGAAAACGGAGAGGCTGAACCTGATATTGCTATCTTTGTTGTAGATAAAAACAGCAATAATTCAACAGGCAAAACAGACTCAAGCGGAATGTTAAAAGTTCCTAATAACCAATCATCAACAGGAGATGATAACGGTACTGTAGGTAAAGATGATAATGATAAAAAAGATACTTTTGTTGTTAAAGTAACCGACAAAACCAATGCTATCATTCCTGATTGTGAAGTATATATCGGAGAAAGTAACAATCTTGTTGTAAATTTGCCTGACGGAATAAAGCCCACAAGCGAAAACCCCGTTATCATTACAGTAACCGACCAAAACGGCAATGCAAAGGACAATATAAGTGTTATTGCTTTAGGAGAGTCGGACTATATAGAAAAGGGCAAAACCGATATTTACGGCAAAGTAACCCTACCTATCACAAATGAAGGCTACACGGACGAAAACGGCAAAGTAAATGTTAATGCTGTGAATGTTATTGTAAATGATGAAATCGGCTTAATTCCTGATGCTTATGTAATTCATAACGAGGACGGGACTATAAATGTTACACTTCCGCAGGATAAGTCAATCAGCTATGCAAACCGTATTACTGTAACTGTTTTAGATTCAATGGCAAACGCTATCAGCAATGTTACTGTTACAGTTATGGATAATACAGAAAAATCATATACGGCATCCACAGATGAAAACGGCAGAATTGTTGTACCGCCTTTATCCGAGGATATGACAGACAGCGAGGGTAAAGCTGTTGTAAACGGCTATAATGTTCTTGTTGCAGACGAGCAGACGATAATCGAAAATGCCTTTGTATATATTAAGGACGGGAAAATATATATTGACCTTCCTGAAGGAACGGCATTTGATTATGAAAACCGCATTACTGCAACAGTAACAGACAAGGAAAATGCCCCTGTTAAGGATATGTCGGTAACCTTTACCGACAGTGCCGATAATACCGAAACAAACCTGACAGACGAAAACGGCCAAGCAACCGTACCGCCTATTGATGTTGACTACACAGATGTTAACGGATATTCAGAGGTTGACGGTTTTATTGTGACCATTATAAGCGAAAAAGGTGCTATTGAAAAAGCATACATCAAACACAATGCCGAAGTTAAGACTGATGATGAAACTGTAGAAACGGCAGAAAACATTACTGTTACACTTCCTGAAAACAGCAAGTTTGATTACGCAAATCGTATAACCGTAACCGTGCTTAATAAGGCGGATAATACTCCTGTAAAGGATATGGCAGTAATTGTTTCCGAACTCCCTGCCGCAGATGTTGAACCTACAATCTTAAAAGATAAAACTAACGAAAAAGGTATGGCAGTATATCCACCGCTTTCCGAGGATATAACTGATGACAACGGTGATTCAGGTGTAATCGAGGACAAACCCGGAAAAGGCGAAGATACAGACGGAGACGGTGTTGAAGATAAACCCGGCGATACGGTAACTACCTCTTACATTGTTAAAGTAAACGATACAAATGGTGTTATTACAGGTGCGTTCATAGAAATTAAAGACGGAAAAATAATCGTAACTTTACCCGAAACACATACTCTTACTACATCAAATCAGACAACCGTAACTGTACTTGATAAAGATGGAAATGCCGTAAAGGGTGTATCTGTAACAATCAAGGACAAGACAACAGAAAAGACCGCAGCAACAGACGCAAACGGCAAGGTAACTCTGCCCGTTAAGACTTCAAGCGGCGGCTCCTCATCAGGCGGCAGTTCCGGCGGTGGCGGCGGTTATAGCATTTCTACCGTGAATGTTAAAGTGACTGACAAGGACGGAAAAACTGTAACTGTATCAAAGTCAACAAGCACAGACAAGGTAACTCTTACCTTGCCTACAGGAAAAAATCTGGCAACGGACGATAACTACTACACCATTACCGTAACAGACAGTAGAGGAAAAGCCAAAGCTGACTATGCTGTTGTTCTGAAGGATAAAAACAATAATGAACTGACAGGAAAAACAGATAAAGACGGTGTTTTAGTTCTCCCTGCAAAAGAACATAAGGCATATATTGTAGGCTACAATGACGGAACATTCAGACCTGACAGCGATATGACACGTTGTGAAGCAGCTGCTATTTTTGCAAGATTGATTTCTGAGGAAAAGGGCGAAACCATAAACGGAAAGGCTACATTTAGTGATGTGTCGAGCAAAGAATGGTATTACTCATATGTCGGCTATCTTGCTAAATACAATATCATTAAGGGCTACAATGACGGAACATTCAGACCGAATGACAAGATAACAAGAGCAGAATTTGTGTCTATGGCTGTTAGATTCTATGAACTCTTTAATGATGTTAAAAAGTCAGGATATACTGTTAAATATACTGATTTATCACCAAATTATTGGGCTTATGCTGATATTGCTTACGCAAAACACGTTGGTTGGTTAAATGGCTACGCAGACGGAACATTTAAAGCGGATAATAACATTACAAGAGCCGAAGTTGTAACCGTAACTAACCACGCAACAGGCAGAATACCTGATGAGGAATATATCACAAAGAATGTAACTACACTTAACAGATTCACAGACCTTAAAAATAGCGCACATTGGGCTTACCTCTCAATTATGGAGGCTGCGAACACTCATAAGGCTGTAACTTCTGCTGATAATGAAACTTGGGTAAAATAAGCTTTAACACACGGGGCGTACCTTTTTGGTGCGCCCTATATATTTTGGAGGTGCGAAAAATGAGATTTCCGAGCGAAAAAGCTGTTGAGGCATTAAGAAAACAATACCCTGTAGGTGCAAGAGTTGAACTTGTGCATATGGACGATCAATATTCAAAGCTAAAGCCCGGAGACAGGGGCTATGTAGAACATATTGATGACGCAGGCGGTTTACACGTTCGTTGGGATTCAGGAAGTGGGCTTGCGTTAGATTTCTTTGAGGATTCCTACAGACTTGTAACTGCTGAAGAATTAGAGGCAGAAAAAGCACAAGCAGAACAGACTCAAGAAGAAAACGAAGATGAAGATGAACTTGAATTATAAAATCAGCTATTCGCTATTTTTATTGGGTATTGGTATATTTACTATTCTGCAACATCTTAATTCAGGAGCAGGAATATTGTTGTTATGCCTTGCTTCTATCGGATTTTTGTGGTGGTTATCTGTTCAGGATAATGCTACAAAAACCATAAATGCGTATGTTGTATATGCGGCTATATTTATTGTGTTTATGATACAATTTTGTTATATATGCAGCTATGCTGTTAATACCGTATATTGGTATCTGATTAAAAACATAATTTTGATTATTGTCTTAAAATTATTGTCTAAACATTTGAAAGGAAAAATTGGTGAGGGTGATTTTGATGCTGCATATATCATTATTTTGTGTGTAGGCTTTGAAGGCTTTATATATACATTTATGATAGCTTGTTCCCTTGCCGTTTTTAAATATATTCCCCTTATTATAACAGATTTTAAAAGTCTGAAAAAAATTAGTGTCCCATTTATTCCGTATATGTATATTGGATATTTAGTGGTATTGCTTCTCTGGAAGGAGATGATTGCTATTTGAAATTCCCATTTAATGTTCTCAATTTCAGAAAAAATGTAGAGTTTACACCGATAAAAAGCGGCGGTACTGTTATAGGTATGTTCAAATTCAAAAACCGTGAAGAAATCATCTTTGTCGGTGATGATATGCACATACTTGTAATCGGCGCTACTCGTTCAGGTAAATCAAGAACTGTTGTATTGGAGAGCATCGGACTGCAAGCATTGGCAGAAGAAAACATTATATGCAGCGATCCGAAGGGTGAACTGTATCAATATACCTATCCATTCCTTGAAAGGCTTGGATATAAGGTTATTACGATTGATTTTAAGAACCCGCTCAAAAGCTCACGATATAATTTTCTACAACCTGTAATCGACCATGTGAAAAAAGGTAATATACCAAAGGCTATTGAGGCAACTTGGGATATTACATCTGCACTTGTTCCTGAAGATGCACACGGAGAGCGTATTTGGTCTGACGGTGAAGCTTCAATCATTGCTGCGGCGATTATGGCGGTTGTATATGATAATCAAAATAACCCTGAATATCAAAACCTTACCAATGTGTATTATTTCATATCGGAAATGTGTAAATCAGGCGATGGTGAACTACCCCTTAATAAGTATGTAAAGGGCTTAAAACCGAACCACCCTGCACGGTCCTTGCTCGGTATTTCACAGGTTGCACCGTCAAAGACAAGAGGCAGTTTCTTTACAGCAGCTTTGACTACTTTAAGACTTTTCACAAATCCCTATATATGCGATATGACTTCCACAAGTGATTTCACGATTGAGGAATTTTGCAGTAATAAGACAGCTATATTTATTATCTTGCCCGATGAAAAAGTAACATACTACAGCCTTGCATCACTATTTGTCAATCAGCTTTATGAACTGATTGTAAATATCGCTGATATGCGTGGCGGCAGACTTTTAAGACGAGTAAACTTTAATCTGGACGAATTTGGTAACTTTATGGCTATAAATTCCTTTGCAACAAAGCTGACCGTTGGCGGTGGGCGTGGTTGCAGATTTAACCTTTATGTTCAGAGTATGGCACAGCTTGAAGATAAATACGGCAGAGAGGTTTACCCCACTATTATCGGCAACTGCCATGTATGGGTGTATTTACAGGCAGACGATCCCGAAACGCAGAAGCTGATGAGTGAAAAGCTTGGTAATTATACCGTGGCTTCAAGTTCGCAAAGTACACAGTATTCAGGAAACGGTATCAGCCCCGGAAATATGACAGCAAGCACAAACCTTACAGGCAGACCGCTTTTAACACCTGATGAGGTTGGAAAAATCAAAAGACCGTACAGCCTTGTGATGTCAAGAGAATACCCTGCAATCCTTAATGCACCTGATTTGTCAAAATGGTATTTCAATCAGATGTTCGGACTTGGCGATCCCGAACACAACAGAAAAGTGCGTGAGGAGCGAGAAAACCGCAGACCGATACGAAGCTGTAACGGTGAAATGGCACTTTGGGGCATTTGGGATAAGTTTTCAGCTCCGACTCCTGTTGCTATGCGGTCAAGTATAAAAAACAATCTGCAAGGTACGCAGACAATCCCCAAAGATATTTTAAAAGGAAAGGAAGATTTGAATGATGAAACAAAACCATTCTTTAAGAGAGAAATTTAAAAAAGTAATACTTACTGTTATGGCAGTAACTCTCACCTTAACGCAGTCGGTGTCTGCCGATATTGCCGGAAGTAAAATTGCGACAGGCACAGTAAAGCTTGTATCTGATGCAACATCTTGGCTTTTGGTAATTGCACCTTCAGTTTCGGTATTGCTCATTATTTATTACCTTATCCGCAAGGGTATGAGCGATGAAATGGAGCATAAGAAATGGAACAGCAGAATTGTAGTAACGATTGTATCGTGTATCGGTGCTGTTGTTGCATCCGTGCTTATCAATGTGTTGGTAGGTTATTATCAGTAATACGAAAGGTCAAGATTGTGAGGTGATGTAACAAATGGAAGTCATATTGATTGCCCTCATATCAGCCCTCTTATCGGCTGCCTTGAACTATGTAAATAATATCTTAAATTCCATTGTTCCCATAGCCCTTCATGCCGAGCAGTATATGACAACCCTGCTCGGTGGTTCAGGATTTGGGCAAACCTTTGATATAATATTCAATTTCGGTATATCTCTGATTGTTCTTAAATTTCTGAAAAGAGCCTTTGATTCATATGTTCTCTGGCAAGACGGAGATCCCGATGCTGATCCCATAAACCTTGTAACAAAGTTTTTAAGGGCTATTGTTATAGCGGTTTCTTTTCCCACTCTTTATGATTGGATGGCAAAAGTAACCGAGGATATGACAAATCAAATACTTAATTCTCTGTCCGGCAGCTTGTCGGACAGCTTTGCAAATTCAGTTATGGCAATGGCATCACTTAATCTGTTTAATGCCATTGTGTCTTTGGTATTCTTTATATGTTTTTTCTTTCTCTATCTGCAATTCCTTATGCGTGGTATGGAAATATTGATACTCAGAATGGGTGTGCCTATCGCTTGCACAGGACTTATGGAGAATGACAAGGGTGTATTCGGCCCATACATAAAAAAGTTTTTCCAAAGCACCTTAACTGTTGTTGTTCAAATATCGCTTGCCAAAATGTCTGTGGGGCTTATGATAAATGCTCATGTGTTCTGGGGCATTGCGGCAATGATGCTTGCTTTAAAAACGCCTAAGTTCTTACAGGAATTTATGATAACAACAAGTGCCGGCGGTAGCCCGATGAATACCGTTTATCATACAACAAGGCTTGTTCAGATGGCAAAATCAGTAGTTAAAAAGTAGGTGAAAATATGCAAACGATTGAAGAAATTTCAAAACTTTTAATCAATGTCATACGAGCCGGACTCGGTTTCAGAGTTATATACTGCTGTATTATGCTTATGACTGCTGATGAAGAACAAGGCACATATAAACGCAGAATAAAAAACTCACTTATTGCCGTTGTAATAAACGAGCTTGTATGGGTTATTAAGGATTT
>JAHAZB010000019.1 GCA_018384175.1 Eubacteriales bacterium | reverse complement strand
CCAATGCAGGCGGTCTTGAACATCCAAATTGGCGTGAAAACATGAAGCTTGCTTTGAAGCTGCAGAGTCATATAAGCAAAAAATATCCTAATCTCATGCGTGGTGTCAATTTGCGGAAAGAGCGGTTCAACGGTCACACCACCTACGGAAGCATGATAATCGAAGTGGGCAGCAGCGGCAACACCATTGAAGAAGCAATCAGAGGTGCAAAATACGGCGCCTCTGAAATCGGGGACTTCCTTAATTCTGTTAAATAAGTAATTTGTTATTTTGAGCATCGTTGAGGCATTTTCGTGAAAATTTTTTCAATATTTTTGAGAAAATCAAAAAGAAAGCGTAATCGCTACGGTCGCCGCAAGGCGAGCGGAAAGCGGTTACGCTTTCTTCTTTGGTTCTGCATTATTGCTTGGGTTTAAGATTCTTCGACTCCGCTGTGCGATTTAATGCAAAAACTCAAAGAGTTTTTCCTATCAGTAAAAAGCTCGCGCTTTTAACAATCCTGCGTTAAAAACGGGTATGCGTCGCATACCATCATTGTAAAAACTCTAACGAGTTCTATCTGTATAAGTGAAATCCTCTCTGATTTCACAATCTTTCGCTAAAAACAATTCAAAGGATTGTTTTTGACGCTTCAGCACCGGCATATTTTCTTAACACTCCGGTGCTCAGAATGACAAACGAAGTTTGTCGGTAGTCAGACAACAGTTTACAAAACTGTTGTCTCAGACTGTCGAAAAAGTCCAGAAAAGTCTGGGCTTTTTCTTCATTTTGTGGTATAATAGTATTGGTGATGAAAGATGATGGTAAAAGGTTATGAAAACAGATACCAAATAGCAATGGTAAGCATAGAAGACTTAGTACCACAAGAACATTTGTTAAGACAAATTGCAGACGCAGTGGATTTTTCAAAAATATACGAATTTGTGGAAGAACTGTATTGCGATGACAACGGAAGACCGAGTATTGACCCCGTTGTTCTTTTTAAAATGGTCTTAATTCAACACTTGTATGGATTACCCTCGTTACGTAGGACTGCTGATGAGGTATCTTTAAATATTGCTTACCGTTGGTTTTTAGGATATGGCTTGACAGATGAAACACCTCACTTTTCCACAATCAGTTACAATTTTCGTCACCGTTTTAATGCAGATACAATAGATAAAATATTTACATGGATATTAAGCGAGGCGGCACAAGCCGGATATTTGAAACCGGAAGCAGTATTCATAGATGGAACCCACATAAAAGCAAATGCCAATACTAAAAAGAAAATTGAAATAGAAGTGCCTGTTGCAGCTAAAAGATATGCAGACGAACTTTTGAAAGAAATCAACAACGACCGGCAAGAACACGGAAAGAAGCCCTTTGACGATGATGATACTCCAAAACCAAGTGGCAAGAAAAAAGATAACACATCTAAGAAAAAACTCAAAAATCGTAAGAAAGCAGAGAAAACAAAGAAAATCACCCAAAGCCCAACTGACCCTGAAAGTGGACTTTTTGTAAAGGGTGAACATCAAAGACAATTTGCATATGAAGCTCACACAGCTTGTGACAAAAATGGTTTTGTTCTTGAAACAGTAGTAACTGCTGGAAATGTGCATGATAGTGTAGCCTTTGACGATGTATATGATAAGCTTGTAGAAAACTTTCCTGAAGTAGAAACGATAGTAGCAGACAGTGCATACAAAACACCCCATATTTGCAAAAAGATATTTGATGATGGCAGAGTATTATCCACAGCATACAAAAGACCGATGACAAAGAAAGGCGGTCATGCATGGTGGGAATATGTATATGACGAATATTATGATTGTATTATCTGTCCTGAATATCAAGTATTAGATTACAGAACAACAAACCGAGATGGTTACAGAGAATACAAAAGCAATCCTGAAATATGTAAAAATTGTCCAACAAGACATTTATGCACAGAATCAAAGGATTGTATAAAGACAGTATCCAAACATATATGGTCGAATTACATAGAGCTTGCAGAAGATATTCGGCATACACCCAAATATGCAGATTTATACAAATTGCGAAAAGAGAAAATTGAGAGAGTGTTTGCAGATGCCAAAGAAAAGCACGGAATGAGATACACTCCATATACAGGTCTTGCACAGGTAACAAACTGGGTAAGGCTTAAGTTTGCAGCTATGAATTTGAAAAAACTGGCAAAATGGAAATGGAAGGCGAATAATACCCAGTTCAAATTGCTTGATTCTATCGTGATTTTAATAAAAACGAAGAAGAACCCGGTTTTTGCTTAATGCAAAACGGGTTCTTCGACAGTCTGATGAGGCGGTTGCATAATTGCAACCGCCTCATACATTTCAGTATTGAATTTAACCGTCTTTCAGAAAAATCACTCTTATTCGGGACGTTCTTCGCCCAATCTAACCGACACATTCTTCTTGAGACCTGTTTCATACTTATAAACTTCCATCTGAATTGATTCGCCGGGTTTGTGAGAATTCTTGATTTTGTTAAGATCTTCAATTGTCTTGATTTCCTGACCGTCAGCCTTGGTTATGATATCGCCCTGTTCAAGACCAGCAATTTCAGCACCTGTACCCATC
>JAHAZB010000018.1 GCA_018384175.1 Eubacteriales bacterium | reverse complement strand
GTACAACGTTTTGGGGCTTTGCGTTCGGGCGGGATTTAGAAGCACAAAAGTTGATATTATTACTAAAGTTCAATTGAAAAACTGCCTTTGAATTTTGCACTTCAGCCCGCCTGACGCAAAACCCTTGTTGAACTAAACCTCCGGTAGCCTTTCTATCGTCTGTAAATCATAGCTTTATAGGTGAATTAAATATACTATTATGGTAACAAAAAAAAGAACCGGAGGATTTACGGTACAATAAATTTCTCCATCGCGCCTGTCGTGAAGTTACAGGATTCGAATCACTGTTGCAACGATTTGAGCGTAATATTTCAGTCTTAGGCCGTAGTAAACGTACCTTCGAATGCTATAGCCGTCATGTGGCTGCGATGGCATTACATTTTGGATGTCTTCCCACTGAGATAGATGCTGAACAAGTTCAAGACTACCTTTATCACTTGCAGCAAAGAAGCAAAAGTCCATCTCAAACGTATTTCAAGCACACTGTCTATGGTCTTCGATTTCTATTAAAAACCGAAAATCTTTCGTACGACCATCTTCATCTACCGTCTATTTCCAAAGAGAAAAAGCTTCCTGTTATCTTGAGTCGGGAAGAGATTTGGCGTATGCTTCAACAAGCGGATTTACTTAAACATCGTTTATTGATTGGATTAATTTATGGCTGTGGTCTGCGTTGTATGGAAGTACGTAATCTAGCCTTAAAACATCTTGATTTTGATCGTAAGCTCCTTCATATTGTTCAAAGTAAAGGCAAAAAAGACCGCTATGTTCCACTTTCTGAGCACCTTATTAGAGGGTTAAAAAGTTATATTTCAGCAGAACATCCTACTACCTTTTTATTCACAGGCAATAGCAAAGAAGGCAAAGGTTTTGATTCGCGTTATAGCCAGCGTGGCGTTCAATGGGTTGTCAAAACCGTTTGTAAAAAGGCCGGCATCCTCAAGGAGGTACATACCCATACGCTACGGCACAGCTATGCTACGCATTTGTTAGAAGATGGTGTGAATATTCTACAAGTTCAGAAGCTTCTGGGGCATGAACGTGTGGAGAGCACGATGGAGTACCTGCATGTTTGTCAGTTAGCCCAACAAAAAGTCCATAGTCCTCTTGATATCGTTTTTTCTTTATGCAGCCGCACTGGGAAGTAGCCGATGTGCTAGGAAAAGTAGATTTATCCCATCAAAACTTTACGGTTCACCAAGAGAAAACACTAAGAGCTTTAACATTATGTAGAACAGCCGCTTTGGGAGGTCATGTTGATGCATGTGATTCTTGTGGGAACATAAGTATTAGTTACAACAGTTGTCGAAATCGTCATTGTCCGAAATGTCAAGGTCATAAACGTGAAGAATGGATTCAAGCTCGAGAGCAAGATTTATTGCCTTGTTCGTACTATCATTTGGTTTTCACTTTGCCCGATACGCTTAATGGTTTGGCCATCTCACATCCGCATATCATTTACCGCCTGTTGTTTGAAACCACTTGGTCTACCTTATCACAGTTTGGTAAAACCGAAGGATTACAATCGGGTATGATTTCCATTCTGCACACTTGGGGACAAAATCTGAGTTTACATCCGCATTTGCACTGTATTGTTCCAGGTGGAGGTATCGATGAAAATGGGAAGTGGAGAGGTAAAATTAAAGCTGATAAATATATGTTTTCAGTGCTAGCATTGAGTAAAGTCTTTCGGGCTAAATATGTGGCGTTATTGCGTAAAGAGAAACTCACCAACTCTGCTATTAACCAGAGTTTGTTTGAAAAGAATTGGGTAGTGTATGCTAAACGACCATTTGGTGGCCCCAAGCAAGTGATAGAATACTTAGGACGGTATACACATAAGGTAGCTATCAGTAATCATCGGATAAAAAGCGTAAGCCATCAAGAAGTTACGATTAACTACAAAGACTATAAAGATGGAAGTAAAACCAAGGAACTGAAATTGAAACATGAAGAATTTGCGCGACGTTTTAGCTTGCACATTTTGCCGCACAGATTTGTTCGTATTCGTCATTACGGTATTTTAAGTAGCCGCTGGAAACGAGGTAAGCTTCAGCAATTACAAGATACGTTAAAAATTACTAGACCCGAAAAAGCAGCCAAAATGCAACATCTTAAATGTCGCTGTTGTCATGAAGGAAACTTGGTTACGATATTGATTTTTGGAAAGAGAGGTCCACCAAAAGATTACCTTCTTGACCATAAACTTGTCCCTGTAAATTAGCTTTTATGGGTAAGGGAACTTGTGTTCAGAAGTGATGGTAATCAGTATAATAAACTGATTATTAATAGTTAAAACCATAAAAAACAAAAAAGCAGGCCTCCACCTGCTCGAATATCTTCTAACCTAAAAATGAAAACTCCATAAAGATAGGTATCCAGTAACCGGTTCCGTTCAACGGGCTTTCATCTCGAGCCCTACGGGCAAGACGAAAGCTTAGTTATTAGTGGCAGTTTTTATTCTTCAATATTAATTAACCAATGTTTTTTATTTAGTTTCATTAAATCTTCTTTATAGGTC
>JAHAZB010000017.1 GCA_018384175.1 Eubacteriales bacterium | reverse complement strand
GTCTTTAATATGCCGTATATTGATGAGGCAGACAACAAGCTCCCTGACGGTGTATATGATATGCTAATCAGTATTTCAGAAATTAAGAATGATGGTGAGGTTATAAAGACGCACGACAGTATAAATGTATGTGATGTGATTATAAAAAGGACGGCGCCACCCACACCGGTAATAAATGTAAGCAGCGGTCTGGTTGATATCACATATCCGGACGAAACAACGGCACCAAGCCTTAATAACAGCTTTATTCGTTCAAAGTACAAAAAGCAGTATAAGGTTGTAAAAGACGGTGTTGATATAAGCGGATATGTAAACTACACAGATAGTTTCCCCGCTGATAATATGACTGTAACTGCACTCTATACTGATATAGCAGGTAATGTATCTGTTGCAACCAAGCGCATCTTTAGCTCAGATGCAGGAGCAGGTTCATCAGGAATTGATGCAACAGTTGAGGGCAGCAATACAACTGTAGAAGAATCAAGAGCAGGAAATGTATATTATATCGGTACAAGACGCGAAAAGCAGAAGGGTATCAATAGTGATATATTTGATTTTATAAACTAATCGGAGGATGAATATGCGAAAAATAATTGTTGTTGCACTTGCTGTACTACTTTCATTTCAAAGTACAGCAGGTGCTTTTGGAATTAAGAGTATTGCACCTGATACTTCAGTAATAGCTGAAAGAGGTATTGATACCGAAAGCGATAAAGAATACCTAAAGAGTATCGCAGACAAATACGCATCGTTATTTGTTGTGAAGCAGGAGGAATATGTTGACATATCGGACATTGACAGATTCTACGCTGAGCTTTCAAAGCCTATGACAATAGAAGAACTTGACAACGGCAAAATAAATATGAGCCTTGGTGTTGTTTCTGATAAAAGACTTAAAAACAGCTTTAATCAGTTTAAGGTACTCGGGGGTCTTGCTGGTTATGAGACTTGGTTTGAGCCTGTAATATATTTTAATATATACAGAGATATTTCGTTAGTCGGCGGATACTCTTGCTATAAAAAGACTTATGAGAATCCTGACGATGCAAGCTGGATATACATTACAAGCCTTGAATCCCTTACTAAAGAAATTCTCTCATATAACACAAGGATTAAGCTTTGTGAAAGAATGAAAGGCCTTGACAATTTCATAAACACAGATAATAAATTCAAAATCTTCTTGCTAAAAGACGGAAAGATTGATTCTGTATGGGAGCGTGATTATATATGAAAAAAATATTGCTAATTTTACTTATTTGCATATCAACAGTGCTTGTCAGCTCACCTACATATGCGTATATAGAGTATGATGATGAATACTATGAATACTTTGATGATGAGGACTATGGTGCTGCGCTGTATAAGTTGTTCATACTAAAGGACAACGAGCCTGTAGATGTAATAACTATAATGGAAAAGACAACGCAGAAGCTGACTGTAAGACCATATCCGACAAAAGCAAATGCAAACGTCAGATGGCATTCTTCTGACGGCACTGTTGCAACAGTCGATAATAACGGAGTTGTAACTGCAGTAGGTATCGGAACATGTAAGATATATGCTATATCCAAAATCAGTTCAGCAAAAAAAGATGTAGTAACAGTAAATGTAACAAGGTACACATGCAAGGCTGACAGGATAACCATTGCACCGGAAGAGGGAGCTGTCTTTGAGACAGGAAAAACAGTAGCGTTAATTCCTACATTCTATCCTGAAGAAACAACTGAAAAGGCACTTAGATGGTATGCGTTTGGAACAGCAGCAACGATAGACCAAAACGGAGTTCTGACTCTTAAAGAAAAAGGGACAGTAAAAGTGAAGGCTGTTACTTTTGACTGGAGCCAGGAATACGATATGGAGATAGATATAAAGTATGCTGAAAATCACTTTGCAGAAATAGGGAAAGCTTACAATGTGAAGAACACAAAAGCTGTTGTGATTGAGTTCGATAATGATATTTCAGCAAACAGCGCATATAGTAGTATTTTTGCAACAAATGATGCGTTCGGTAATGGTGATTTAATAGATGTTGACATCGGTGTGAATGGGAATATCCTCACTGTTAAGCCAAAAACTGTATGGAGTGATGGTGAGTGCTATATCTTTATAAAGGATAGCTTAAAGGATAAAGACGGGAACACAATCGGCGGTAATTATAAGTATATGTTGCATGTAAGAAAGGGTTAATATGAAGAACAAAATCAGTAAAAAAGAGAAACTTGTAATAGGCATAACGGCAGGGACTCTTGTAGCTCTTGCGGTTTCAATATTGACAATAAAACTAACAACGGGGACAGATAAATATACAAACATTGAAGTCAGTGAAAGCGAGATACAACAGTATAAGGAAATAATTGGGAACAGTATGGATGTCAAGAAATCTATTCTCATATTGTTCGACTCGTATGACGAATGTATGGAATTTATCGAAGAACACGGCTTAAAGGAAAATCCTCATGAACAGGGGAAAGGTACAATTCCATATATGCCTGATGGCTTTTATAACATAGTCGGCAAATCAAAGCTTGAGGAATTCTTTGATGCAGCGATAGATGGAGAATACACTAAAGAGCCGATTGAATATAGCGGTATGTACTGTTATCTAAAACGATTAGGTGTTAATTCAATTATTGAGGATGAGGAGGAATTAAAAAAGCTCATTATGGAAGATAAGAAACAGTCAAGACAAAATGAATAATGAGGAGAGTGATTTTGATGAAAAGAATTGTATCGGTATTATTGATACTTATAATGACATTTACGATGTTTTCAACGTTTGTAAGTGCTGATGTAGAGGTGGTAGAACAAGCAGAAGAGTATGAGTTCTGGGCACCGTCTCCGTACCTTACAACAAGTGTCGGACAAGAAGAATTCAGAATACAAAAAGCAATGGATATGGGAAAGCTTTTGATGTATCCACTGCCGGAACTTGGAAATAATTATTTCTTCGCAATAGCCGAATTGCAATTATCTAACAACGGAAAGAACGGCAGGACTAATCTTAGTATCTTGTATTGCTATCTTCTTCTTGCAACCGATGATAGTTATATAATTTTAGACTTTTGTTCGCCTTGGAGTGATTATAGTTGGAATGCCGGAGCAAATATAGATAATGTATCCGACATAACAGTTGAGCCGAGCAAAGGTTCAAGGCTTATGTACATTATTAAGCCAAATGCTAAGTATGAAGTAAGCGGATGGGATGATTACAATGACTATATGTTCATAACAGAAGAAAAAAGAATGATAATCGTGTCAGAAGATGATTCAAAAAATCAAGGCGGTTGGCCTGTGATACATAATGGCAAGCCTTACTGGGCTAACGAGTGGTACTATAACGGAAGCGGTACATACAGATATTATTCAAATGGAATTGAAGCAACCATACTTAAAGAGATGTATTTCTCAGGGAAAAATACAGAATATGGTTCATCGGTTGGACCAGCTACGACTGACGTTAATGTCGGAAACGGATATACGTCATATAAGACTGTGACAGTAGACACACCGGTCATTAGTGCGTACAAAATCCCAGGATCAGATAATCTATATTTTCGTTTCACCAATTACCCAATTTATGATGAAGCTGGGACTGTAATAACATATTATGATGATATAGAAATTCTGGAGAATGATAGAGGGAATTTTACAACAGTTAAGACATATTCATTTGATACAAACTCTAGATATCAGACAGGTAATACAATTACACAACTTGCGGGTGTAAATGTCAATAAGTATAGAGAAGAAGGATTGTCAGCACCTGTAGTTGATGTAGGGAAAAAATATATTATAACAAATACAGGGCAGGTTGCAATGGTAGAGTTAAATGGATCAACGCACTTGAACTGGAACTATGCACTATATAACGGAAAACTGGTTGTTATACGGTGTCAGAACGGAAATACATATGTATATGAAAGTACAAGCTATGGTACGGTATATAAGCAGATGCTAAACTATGTCAATATAAGCAGTAAAGATAAATTTGTTGTATCCGAGGATATAATTCTTGACCAAGTATCAAACGGAAATGAAGGTCAGGATGGTTATTATTACAATGCATCGAGATTCCAAGCATGTTCTTCATTTAAAACTATGTCATTATCATCGCCTAAAGAGTGGAGTGGAAGATTTATTGATAATGTGTTTGATAATGGAAGAAAAGTCGAGTGTTATTGGTCCTATGTAGGTAACTACTCAGAAATGTGGTATACGATAACTGATACTGACGGCAGAGTTGTTGCTAAAGGTCCGACAGGTTATACTGTTGATAGCACAAAAGCTGAGAAAGATTGCTTTTGCATAGCAGTTGGTAACAGTAAATTTATTGCTGGTGTAAAAGATCTACAAACACCTGCTGCAAAGGAATATTACAGAGCATCCGTTGTTAAGGAAACAGGAGATGGTAATGTTGTATCAAGTGTCGCTATTGGCAATAAGGTTTTGACACCGCCTGCTGATACTGATACAGTACCTGTTCAGGATGTTATCGACTTTGGTAAGGATAACCTGCCTATTGGATACAACATTAAGGATAATGTAATCGGAACAAATAAGCTTGATAGTAATGTAAGGGAAAAGATAAATGCAATCAGACTTAATGACATTGTAATTATCAAGAATACAGAAACAGCAAGCGGAACACAGAACACAGGCACAACACTAGAGGCATTTGAAGAGTATGATAGCACAATAGGTGATGCGGCAGTTTCAGTGTACACTAACGGACAAAACTTCTGTTGGTATTGCAGTGATATAAGTGGGCTTAATACAGGAACCTACAACAGGTATTACACAGTTGGAGATAAAGTTATTTATGTGACATACAAGATAGTAGATGCACCTGATAATAAGGGCGTTACAACGGTGGTGTTCTGATGATTTATGCTATGATATTTATGCTTGGAGCATGCATCGGTAGTTTCATAAATGTTATCTTCTCAAGAAAAGATTGGTACAAGGGTAGGTCAAGGTGTGATTCTTGCGGATACACTCTCAAATGGTACGATTTAATACCGATTATCAGTTATTTAACGCTTTTGGGTAAATGCAGAAAGTGCAAAAAGAACATAGACGCTTGCCACTTTATAAGCGAGCTATATATGGGTACAGCATTTGTTATAAGCTATGTTTGTTTTTTGAAATATAGTCTCAATTATGCATTACTTTCTGCAATAGCACTTTTCTTTATGGCAATATATGCAATTGAGGATACAAAAGAGCAGATGATATATGCGGCGTTATTGGATATAGGTGTAATTCTTACAGGTATCTTCAAAGCATATATGCTATATTGTAATAGCGAGCATTTTGATATATTAATGTTATTCTTAACCATTGTACTTTTCAAAACAGTGTTTTCATTTATATCCTTTCCGGGAATAGGTAATGGGGATTTTGATATAATCCTCATTATCTACATCCTGTTTAGCGACTATGGAACGGTATTTTGTATGGCAGTATCATCATTTATCGGCTGTGCAATCTATCTTCCTGCAGTAATACTGAAAAAGTATGATAAAAAGCAACCATTAGCATTTGCACCGCTATTGTTTATGGGGACGATGCTATGTCTTGCGATATAGGGAGTGATGTCATTGTTAATGAGAAAAAAGCGCGGAGAAGGAACATTACTTACAATGATACTCGTTTTTGTGGTTATATCAATTACAGTTACAGTAGGTGAATATTTCCGAATACATATACTGCAGCAGGATATAGAGTATCAACTGCAGAGGTCAGTAAATTGTGCTGTAGAATACGCAATGGGTGATTCGTACAGACAGGATAAGATAATAAACCTTAATGTAGCTGAGGCAAAGACACAGTTCGAGAAGTATATAACAGACAATACAGGCCTTGATAGTTCACTTAGAAAAATGAAAGGTACAAGGGAAGCATACAAGCTATATATAAGCAGTAAATCGGGTACAAGTAACCCGGCTGTATTTACTGTGAAGGGATATGCAGAGGCAGATAGTTTGTTCTCATTCCTTATCGGAAAGATAAAAATTCCGTTTGAAATATCATCTACAAATTATAGGGTTGATTAGAAAAACGGAAGTACATAAAAATAAATTTTTTTAAGCCGTAAAGTGCGAAAAATGGCTTACTTATGCGATTTATGTTTTTGTGAAGTACATAAATAAAAAAAGTTCTTGACAAGCTAAAAATACTGTTTTATTATGGGGGCAAGAAGGCCTTCAAAACTTAATAAAACTTGAATAAGAAAGAAGGATTGTTATGAAAAAAATACTTTCGATAATTTTATGTATCGCAATGAATTTTGCGGTATGTATTCCTGTGAATGCAGAAGATTCAAAAATCACTGTCACATTAGACGGTAATGAGGTTATGTTCCCTGATGCTCAACCATTCGTTGATGCAAGAGACCGAACTCTGGTCCCGATAAGATTCGTTTCAGAAGCTATGGGAGCAGAAGTTGACTGGGACAACAATACAAGAACGGTTACTATACGTAAGGAAAAGGACACTATAAAATACACTATTGGTAATGCAAAGGCGTTCATAAACGACGAAATGGTAGTGTTTGATACATACGGAATAGTAAAAGAAGAGCGAACATTTGTCCCATTAAGATATATCTCAGAACTGCTTTATTGTGATGTGGATTGGGATAAGAGTGCAAGATGCGTTAAGATAACATCACCCGGTGCAATAGAAAAATTCCCGGAACCTGAAATAAAGGTCAATTTTCCAGAGTCAGAATGGGATAGAAGAATGTTCTGGATAACGCTTGAGAATGCAAGAGAGTTTGAAAGAGAATGTCCTAATTATGAATACAAAATAGAATTTATTTCGCCTATAGAATTTAATGAATTTGAACAAGACGAAGGTGCTATTGTAGGCTGGGAGAAATATAATCGAGATGAATTTAAGAGCCTCACTTTAACTGATAACACAATCGTTTCTGTCGGCAGAGCTTTTTACTCAACAAGAGAGAATATGAAGAAATTCAAACCGACAGAGGGCATGGATGTATCATATAAGCTTACAGTGCTTAGAAAATGCAGCGGAGAGCAAAGGGAATATACATATACCGAAAAGCTTTCATTGCCTTATCCATTGATAGAATGGGAGGAATGAGTATATGAAAAAGATAATTAAAAGAGGAATGACTGTCTTAATGGCAGTCATTTTTTCATCTTCATCAATGAATGTAATGGCAGCTTGGAGTTCAGAAAATGCAAAAAGCGATTACAGGAACATGGAGATTAGAAATACAAAAAATGTAAGGGTTGAAAAGCCTACTGCACAGTTTGCTGTCAACAGAATATCAAACGGTGAAATAGTTGATAAAGCAATAAGTTATGCTGGCTATGACTGCTCCGTACCGTTTACGGAGCTTGTTTGTTATGTTGGAGATAAAATAACGTTCGAGGACTTGAGCCATGATAATAACCCGGGCGGTAAGCTGGTTGAATGGGACTGGCAACGTTTCGGGAGTTTGGGCGACCATTACAAGGTATATAATTACAATGTTCTTGAAACTGAAAGCATTGACTGTACTGTACCCGGCGAGACGATATTCTATCTGTCGGTCAGGAATAACCAAAAGGTAAAAAACGGATGCTGCGATCCGTGGTCGGAGAACGGAAACCATCAGATAAAAGGTACAAATAAGTGGTTCCCTAAAGGTGCGTACTGGTATTTCACGGCAGTAAAGGTTATTGTAAAACCTATGAGGGAAGCAAAGATACATGTAAGGTATTGGGATACACCGGCTAATAAAATCATAAAAGAAAACACGATAAATGTAGGACAGCTAAAGGAACCAGACCAAATACTTCAGCATATAGTTACGATTGAGGATATTGAGGGCTATACCATTTCAAACTGGAATGTGTATCTGTTGGACAAAACAATCCAGTACAGCGGAACGGACAGGGTTCTTGATATAGGACTTTCCAATTATTTACCTGAAAAGTTTCTGAACATTGAATGTTATCCTAAAACTGAAACGGGTGTCGAAGTTAGGTATTGGGATAGTGCAAGAAATAAGGTGATATCATCAAGTACTATTACAGGTCCAAAACTATCCGGTGATGAAAAGGCGACTTTAAGTGCGAGTTTAGCTGCACCGAGAGGTTATAGTATAGAAGGTTGGAACATTCAGTTACCTGATGGTACTATTGAATCATATGGCACAGAGCTAAACCCTAAAATAGAGGTTAGCGGAAATACACCGAGTAAGTATTTGAATGTTGAGTGTTATGTATCTGATAGTAGCTTCATAGGCACGGATACTTCGGTAGATGTTAAGTATTATAGCTTGAAAACAGAAGTATTGATTGCAGAAACAACAATTAGCGGTAGTCAGGTATTCCCTGATATTCCCACAACTGTAGATGTCGAACTTGTAAAGCCTAATGGCTATTATATAGACCGATGGGATATTATTCTTGATGACGACAGTGTAGAAAAGCAGGGCGTAGACAATAAGGTTAATATTATGTTGGATATAAATAACCCGCATAAAACAATAAAAGTATTCTGTAACACAGATGGAAGTGACAGTGGAGGAGATGATGACATAATTATACCTGATCCGACTGTAACGGTTTTTCCGGATGGTGCATGTGTCGGTGTAATTGAATGGACAGAAACGGAGTCGCATAAGATTCCGAACGGATACTATCCCAGCGGAAGACAGAAATACAAGATATGTACGCATACCTTCACTTACAGAGCCATACTGAATGCAAATGCAACAATATCGCCGGATACATTTAAGTCGGGTTATGGATTTGAGCTACTTCTAAACTGCGGAATAACACAAAACCTCATTTCAAATATTGGTGATTGTAATAATTGGGGAGAAAATAGAAGAGCAGTGAGTGTAGTCAGGGCACCTGATAGAGCAACTGTATATCTGCCATGGACAATGACTAATAGCCTCGGCACACAAGGGAATATAGTATCTATGGAAAAGAATGGAAACATTAACTTTATTTTACCACAAAGCAGAGTATCGCAGATTGGTGCAAGAAAGATTTATACTCCTGTAGAATTAGCAGGCAGTGAAACAACTCCAGTCTCGCATTCATTTGATATCTACATAAATGGTGGCGGAGTTGGAAATATTGAGTTCTGTAAGAAGCTTGTCGGAACAATTACCATAAATGGTGTGATGTACGATGATGATTTCTCTGGTGCAGATTGATGCTGTATATACCTCTATTTATTGCAGGAATAACAGACCTAAGGTATAGACAGATACCAAATTGGCAGATACTCCTTATTTTTGTAGTTGGAACGCTTTTTAGCAGCAACAGTATCTATGAGAGGGTTGCAGGATTTATATTCCCTGCAATTCCTCTTTTCTTTATAGCACTCAAATACCAGAACTTAAAGGGTGGAGATATAAAGTACATAGCTGTATTGGGTGCAAGTGTCGGGATATATAATCTTGCAACCATTATTTTTTATGTACTTGTTATTTCGCTTGTATATGCTTCAATAACAAAAAAGAAAAGTGTTCCGCTTGCATTTGTTGGTTTTATAGGATATGTGTGTAGGATGTTGGTTTTATATTTGTGTTAGGAATTTGAGAAAGGAGTAGGCAGATGGTATGAAAAGGACGAGAGTGTTTGTTAAAATACTGATAAATGTATTATGGATTATTGTTATGTTTACAACAGTTGTTTTTGCAGAAAACGCTGGTGTTGAAGATATGTGGACTGTTGCAAGGAGAATAATAATTGATATTTACAATAAGATTGCGGCTATCAGTACAGTTTTAGCTGCACTTATGACTACGGTATGTGTTGTCGGTATGAAACTGTCAAATAATCAGCAAAAGGTTGACCAGTCGGTAGATTGGCTAAAACGAATTTGGATAGCATGGGCGATTATAAATGGTATAGGAGCTTTTCTAGCATATGTACAGCCATTACTAAGCGGTTTGAATCGCATTGATATAACAACAGGTCAAATGTAAAGGCTGGTGATTTAGTAAATGTTAGAACCGATACTAAAAGGCTTGGTAGAATGGCTGTATCAGATAATGGTCGATATAATGTCATACGCATCGGGGGAGCTTATAGGTGTTCTTTCAATGGACTTGTCCTACTTTGAGAGTACTGCACCGATAATCTCTGATATTGTTAAAGTATTTATTGCATTAGGCTGGGCGCTGCTTATAGGTAATCTTGTGTTTCAGCTCCTAAAGTCAATGGTATCAGGAATCGGATTTGAGGCAGAGGATCCAAAGATTATATTTTTAAGAACATTTGTATTTGCGTTCCTTCTTTTGTCATCAAGACAGATATGTGATATAGGATTATCGATAACAAGTAAGGTGATAGACCTATTGGCACTTCCTGCATCCATAGAGGTAAAAACACCTGACGAGAGTATGTTTGCATTAGCCGCTGATGCGAAGTGGCTATTAGTTATCATCGTAGGTGTTGTTTTAATGGTACAGATGGTAAAGCTCTTATTTGAAATAGGAGAGCGATACGTAATAACAAGTGTACTTACATTCTTTGCCCCACTTGCTTTTTCAATGGGTGGAAGCAGAAACACAAACGATATATTCAAGGGCTGGGTAAGAATGTACTGCTCAATGCTCGTAATGATGATAATGAACATTGTATTTTTGAAGCTTATAATGTCGGCAATGTCAAGATTGGCTGCAGGAAATGTACTTGTATGGCTTGTTTTTGTTGTAGCACTAACTCGTGTTGCAAGAAAGATTGATAGCCACATTGGTAAAATAGGCTTAAACCCAGCCCAAACAGGTGACGGTATCGGTTCAAGACTTCCGGGAATGATGACAATGATGGCGGTAAAAGTGATGTCGTCTGCCATAGGTAAGAGTATCTCCGGAACAAAAAATGGCGGCGGTGCAAATCGTGGAAGAAACACCGGCGGCAGATATCGTGGAGGTAGAAATAACTCGCATTATCGTCCAGGTACGCACAACTCTACAGTTAACCGTGGTGGAAATGTAAATCACAATAATTCTTCTTCAAATAGTGTAGGTGATACGAATGTAGGTACAAACACAAATCATACCGCAACACAAGGCAGTGAAACAGTACACTCAACACCGAAAGCTCATAAACAAAATGATACGGTTAAGGGCGGACAAAGCTCGGTAGGTGCTATGGGTACACCGAACGAGAGAGCTACCAAAGCATCTGAAAGAAGAACAAGCGAAGTTGGGACAAGATACAGCAGGGATAATCAAAAAGGAGCGATGGGCGGTAATGATACAAATATAGGTAAATCGCAAACACCTGCAAGACCTCCGTTGTCACGGGATACTTCAGGAAGTATGAATGCTAATCAAAAAACAGAAGTTGTAAGAAATAATATGAATCCGGTTACTCATAACGAAGGCGTTAAAGGCATGCCTCAGGGCAGTAAAAGCAGTAGCGTGATAAATGGAAACATCGCACATCATACCAGAGGCGGTGATATTAACAGGGTAGGTGTATCAAATAACGAAATTTCAAGTGATGTACCAAGGAGGGAGAACGATATGGTGAGAAAGGCGAATGATATACGTGTCAGAAAAGGAAATGCCTTTGAGTTTGGAAATAACACGAATACTACACAGGAAATAAAAACGGCGGAAGAACGCTCAGAACATCATGGCAAGGTAAACTCTAAATACGATAGAAGCAGTACAGAACGAACGGTAGGAGTTAGAGAAAATCATACCGAAAATACAGAGCGTGTGAATCCTGAATACGTCAAAGGCCGACGTGATCCGGCTGCGGTAAACAGAAGGGCTAAGAACAGCTTTTATCAGAAAAGGACACCAGCCGAACGAATTATAAGAAATTCGCAACCTGATACTTTACATAAGAGAAATCGGAGAGAGGATAATGGAAAACCAAAGTAATAAAAGTACAGCACAAAAAGCAGCACGAGGCGCACAGATGCTAAAGGGGGCGAGCAAGGTTGCAGGTGGTATTGCATCAGGCAACTTTGTCGCTGTAGCCCAAGGAGCAGCAGAAATCCTTTCGCCCAAAGTGTTGCTTATATTGATTACTGTAATAACACTCATTATCCTTTTGCCGATTATTATAATAGCCTCTTTACCGCAGCTAATGTTTAGCTGGGCGACTGTTGAAGACACACAGTTAGTTGCAAGAAATCTTCATGGTACTATGGTAATGGAATACTATGAGGAAGTGTACGAAAAGCAGCCGCCTGAGCTTAATGTAAATATCTGCTGGCTTATCAGTATAGAATCGGTTTTACACAAACAAAAGGTAGAAGATATAACAAGAGAGGATGTGGAGGAATCTTTTAGGAGAAGTTATACAATAGACAAAGAAACAGGAGAGGTCGTATCAAAGACTCCTGAACAAATTATGGATGAGTTGGGTTTTAGTGAAGAGGATAAAAACTGGGCAGAACTGATGTATTCGACGATAAGCGACCAGTATATCCCGCCCGGCAGTAATATGGCGGATAATGAATTGCCTGTTTCTGAGGAAACGGGAGAGGTAATAGAGCCTAAAGATGATGACGGAACACCTATGGGCGCTTCAGGTGAAACGGTGGTTACATACTACAGCCAGATAGATAGTCGCTGGAAAGACATTAAATACGGAAAAAGCGGTACAATCGGTGCTGCAGGGTGTGGACCTACATCGCTTGCAATTGTAGTTTCGACACTAAAGGGTAAAAATGTTACTCCTGTCGAGGTTGCTAACTGGTCTGTAAAAAATGGTCATAGGTGTGAAGGAAGTGGAAGCTACCACTCTCTAATTCCTGAAGGTGCAAAGTATTACGGACTAAAAGTAGAAAAGCTTGGTCGTTCATCAAGAAAGGAGATTACCGAACATTTATCATCAGGAAAGCTTGTGATTGCTATAATGGCAAAAGGACATTTTACATACGGAGGACATTTCATAGTATTGAGAGGTATAACACCAGACGGAAAAGTCTTAGTTGCTGATCCTGCAAGTAGAAAGAGAAGTAATATGAAATGGGATATGTCAATTATATTAAATGAGGCAAGAGGAACAGCTGCGGCAGGCGGACCTTTCTGGTCATTGAGTTTGTGATGACTAAAAAGTTATCAAATAAGTGTTGACATTTTGATAACTTAAAAGTATAATATTAGTGAGAGGAGGGAAACATATTGCATAAGATAATATTTTATCGTGATAAAAACGGAAATGAACCTGTTTACGATTATATGCAATCCCTTAAGAAAAATGGTAGCAAGGACAGCCGTATAAATCTGAATAGGATGCAGGACTACATACAAGCTCTTAGTGTTTACGGAACACAACTCCCTGAGAACTATTTAAAGCATCTTGACGGTGAAATATGGGAACTGAGACCGATTCGTAACCGTATTTTGTTTGCCGGAGTTGTAGGAGGTAAGTATGTGCTGCTACATCATTTCATAAAGAAAACACAAAAGACTCCTATAAAGGAAATTGAACAGGCAAAAAGAGAATTAGAAGATTTCATTGAAAGGTGTGATTTGGATGAATAGAAACTCTTCTGTAGGTCATAGCTGGGACGAAGCAAGAAGTGAGTTGTTTACTCCTGAAGAAATTGCAGAAAGTAATTTGAGAGTAGCATTGATTGGTGAAATAACCAAAGCAAGACAGGAAAAAGGTATTACCCAACGACAACTCGAAGAACTAAGTGGTGTAAAACAACCGATTATAGCGAGAATGGAGAACGGGACATCAACACCTAATCTAAACACTATATTAAAAGTTCTTGCCCCGCTTGGAAAAACATTATATATAGGTGACATTAAATAAAGCTTAATATTGAAATGAAAGACTTGCCAAAATACGTGCAGGTCTTTTTTCGTGCAGAGGAGAAGTGTTATGTTAGCAGGAATTATTGGTTTTATTTTGGGTGGTATGTTTGGGATAATTGTAATGAGCCTGTTGATAGCTGGCAGGGATGATATAAATAAAAGGGAATAAGGAGTGTTTTTTATGCAAGAATTTTATATACCGGCTAACTTTGAAGATAGCGGTAAAGTAATGGGAATATTTGGAATGAGAAATGTTGTTGAGGCAGGGATATTTTCTCTGCCTTTTGTGTTTGTTGTTTTTAAGATAGTTCCCGTTTCTTTGACTATGAAAATAATATTATCTGCTGTATTCGCAATTCCCGCCGGCGGTTTTGCTCTTATAGGAATAAACGATGACCCAATTTCTGTTTTTGTAAGAAATTGCTTTCATTGGTTAAGGAATAGAAGAATTATGGAATACCGAGGTGATGCAAATGTTCGATAAAAAGAAGGTACAGGAGAATACATACGAAAACAGTACTCAGCGTTGGCTCCCGATTGAGAATATAAAGAATGGTATTATTTATTTGAAGGACAAACGCTGTATCAAGATAGTAGAGGTAATGCCGGTGAACTTTTATCTGAAGAGTGAGGTTGAACAGGAAAATATTATATATTTCTTTGCGGCATACTTGAAGATAGCACCTGATAATATGCAGATACGAATACTTACTCAGCGTGCAGATATCGATGACTATCTTGAAAGACTTACAGAGCGTATTGGTAAGGAGGAAAATGAAAACTGCAGAATAATGATTGACAGTGAGCTATCTTATGTTAAGAGTCTATCTGATAATACTGCGGTTAAGAAACGTTTCTTTATCGTGTTTGAGTATGGATACAAGAACTTCGACGGTCAGGTAAACATAAATGATGCACATAAGTATCTTTCAGATGAAGCATACAAAGCAGAACGATATCTGTCCCAATGCGGACTTGAAGTTCTGAACATAAATGATGATGGCTTTTTGATAGACCTTTTATACGGCATAATAAATAAGCAGTCATCACAATACATTAAACCGGGAAACTTTGACGGTACAATGTTTGATGAAGTAATGACAAATGATGAATTGGAGTGATTGAGATTGAGAGAAAAAGCAAAATCAAAAGGTGGTATTAAAAAACTGTTTGGAATTGACAAGGAGGAAGTACAGGAGCCTTTGTGGACCGGGCAAACAACGATTCTTGATGTGCTTGCGCCGTCTTCTGTTGATACAGCAAGCAGAGACTATATTGTAGTAGATGGTATCTATCACTCGTATTTATATGTTGCAGGCTACGGTTACAAAACAAGAAATGAAACAGCATGGCTTGCTCCGTTAGTCGAAGCAGGAGATAACATAGGAATATCTTTTACATTCAAAAGGATGCCTAAAGATAAGATACTGTCAAGAATATCGCAAAAAACAATGATTAACAGAAGTCGTATGCGTGATGTCGGTGATACAAGACAAGACTATGAAGAACTTGACGATGCAATATCAGCAGGTTTTTACTTAAAAGACGGAATCAACAGAGCAAATCAGGACTTCTATTATATGACTACCGTGATAGAAATAACAGCAAGAGATGTAGAGGAGCTTGAAGAACGGATAGCAGATGTAATTACATTATGTACTTCAATGAGTATGATAGTAAAACGAGCAGACTATAAGCATGAGCAATGTTTTCTGTCGCTTTTGCCCACATTATCTGTTGATGCAGATATTGAACGAAAAGCAAAACGGAATATACTGACTGATTCGCTTGCTGCGTCGTTTCCATTTTCTTCATACGAGATATATGACCCAAACGGAATATTTATCGGTCTTAATAAGTATAACAGCTCTGTTGCAATACTTGATATCTTTGACAGTGATAAATACCCTAACGCAAACGGTTGTATATTAGGTATGTCAGGCGCAGGAAAATCATTCTTGATGCAGTGTATGGCATTAAGAATGAGAATGCAGGGGACGCAGGTATTTATAATAGCGCCCATTAAGGGACACGAGTTTTTAGATGCGTGCGAAAGTGTTGGCGGTAAATACATAAGAATAGCACCGTCGTCAAGGGATTGTATCAATATAATGGAGATAAGAAAAACAAGCCTTTCTACAGACTATGAGCTTGACAAGGACACAAGGGATGATTCTATTCTTGCAGAAAAACTGCAAAAGCTTATGATTTTCTTCTCACTCATAAAGAGCGATATTACTCAGAATGAGCTTAATCTTATTGACAGCGCAGTTATTCGGACATATAAGAAATTCGGTATAACCTTTGAAAACAAATCCCTGTATAAAGAGAACGGAAGTTTCAAGAAGATGCCAACTCTTAAAGACTTATATGAAGAACTTAAATCGAGAGAAGAAACATCTTCGCTGTCATTAATGATAGAAAAATTTGCAACAGGTTCTCTCTCAGCTTTTGGTGGGGAAACGAATGTGGACTTATCCAATAAATATATCGTGCTTGATATTTCGGAAATGACAGACCACTTAAAACCTCTTGGTATGTTTATGGCACTTGATTATGTGTGGGACAAAGCGAAGGAAAGCAGAATACAGAAAAAGATAATATTTCTTGATGAGTTATGGACTTTGATAGGCGCCGGCTCAAGTAGACTGGCGGCAGACTATGTGCTTGAGATATTCAAAGTAATACGAGGTTATGGCGGAGCAGCGTTTGCAGCAACACAGGATATTGGTGATTTCTTTTCCCTTGATGATGGTAAATACGGCAAAGGTGTGATTAACAATTCAAGGATAAAATTCATACTTCAGCTTGAAGAGGATGAAGCTTTTGCAGTACAGAAATATATGGCACTTTCAGATGAGGAAACGATGCAGATAATCAGAAATCAAAGAGGGGAAGCGCTTCTTTGTGCAAATAAGAACAAAGTATGCATCGATGTACATGCATCACCGACGATGTATGACCTTATAACAACAAAGAGAAGCGATTTAGAAAGGAGAAAGAGAAATGGAACAGTATAGAGAAATACTGAAATCACTTCAAAATGACACTATAAAGATAATGCAATGTTTATCCAGACTTCTTATTTCAAACAGCGAGTCGAAGGGAGTAATAGAAAAAGGTATAGACGACTATATGTATGAGCTTGAAAACCTATGCTTAAATTCAAGGACATATCTTGAAGCGTATAAATCACCAAAAGATTACCAGCAAATGTTATATGAAACAGGAAAGGTAAGTGATGTGTATGGCTCTATTGAAGTTACATTTGAAGGTTGGATACACATTTCATTAAATACATTATTGCCGAGCGGGAAATATAAAATAAGTAACTATCTCGGCGATACAATATCACGATTAGTAAAAGAATTCAGTGGTGAATTACCATATTTTGAAACAGCGTTTTTAGCCATAGTTGAGTATTGTAATTTTGAAAATCATCATTCACTTGATAATGATAATAAAGGTTGGAAAATGATACCGAACGCAATAAAAGGTAGGGTAATACCGGACGATAATCAGTTCATTTTGAGTGTAGGTTTATTTGCAAAACTAGCGGAAAATCCACACTCGGAAATCTATATTTTACCGCCCGAAGACGCTGCAAATTTTATGGAAATTTTAGCAAATGATGCACTTTAGGGGTGTGGGAAAAATGATTTTTTTTCGTCGATATTTATGTTTGTAGATATTGTAAAACAGCTCCACCCTTAAAGTGCTGAAAAACGTAGTAAATACGAGGGTTCTGGGATTCGAAAAAAACGAATTTCAGAACAAAAATCTCACTAGTATGGAGGGTGTGGGAAAAATGATTTTTGATACAGTCGATTTTGAGTTTTTGAGACTCACAGGTCTTTGCAGATATATGCCGTCAGGCATTTGCAGAAAGTATGACACTCCGATGTTCAAAAGGAGTGTCATATCCAATTTAAAGGTACACAGACTTATCAAGTTGATGAGCGATAAGATGAGCTATAAGCTGACGAAAAAGGGAAGAGATTGTCTTGCAGAAATGGGTATGACATTTGCTAAGGATGCGAGGACAGATTTAAAGAAAGCGTCGTATCAGAGGAAGCTTAAAAACGCACAGTGGAATGTGCTGTTAACTCTTGCAGGAATAGATGTGTATTATGAAACAGCGAAGAAACTTGCAACAGAAGAATGCGGATACTTTAGCAGTCTGATGTTGCGTGCAGATAATATGTTGAAGGTATTATCGTGTGCTAAGTTTTACGGAATCCTGAAAATTGCAGAAACAGTATATGTACCCTATTATGTGGAAAATGAAGAGTCGTGGATATACCCTAAGTTTGAAAGCGAAATATATAGGTCGCAGACCGACAGCATGAAAAATGTTAAAGATATAAGACTTATACTTATAGGTGAGTCTTTGGAGGAATTGTGGGCATATATCAACTCGGCAGGAGAACACAGAAAATTTGGAAAAGGGATGAAACCTTTTAATAAGGCATTGGAGGAACTTGCGTGCGAATACTTGCTTGTACCGTTCGGTCGGGACGGAGTGATGCAGATGAGCGTGCTGAAAATTGCAGGGTACAGAGAAAGGCTTGCAAAAGCCATAGGCTGTACGGATACGATAAACCTTTCGGAATGTGACGGTATCCGTGATGGTGTACCATACATCATAGCCGTGGATTGTAATGAGAAACGGATAGTAAGAGCAATAAGACAGATTGAGAGATATGATAAGACACTTGTATCAAGAGTGTGTTGCCTCCCTTTTCAAAAGAGTACAATCATAAAGATAATAAAGAAGAACGGTCTGCCTAAAACGATTATAACACCGATACCAAACAGCGAAATACATAAGGTATTCCCTGAAATAAAAGAAAACAAAATAAAACGAGCCGGATATGTAACAAAGGAGGGTACATGCATTGAAGTTTATGAAACTAATCTTACAAAAGTTGATTTCGATGAGTTTGAAGAATGATAAGATAAACAGCCTTTATGAAAAAGTAAAGGGAAATTTCGGGTACTATTGTTTTTGTACTCTTGTTGTTATGTATCTCTACGGAATTGTTATCAACAGCTTTTGCGGTGCTACAAACATCTTTTATACAGGCGTGAATGAGAAAACATTTTCGATGAATCCGTTTGTATGCATAGGCGCTGTATTCACACCTGAGGGCTTAGGTGTTCTTGTATTTATAGCAATTATGTATATCCTCATATCGGGGAAATGGACATACCTCATAACCGGTGTAAAGATAACAAAGGATGAGAGGAACTTCTTTGTATCGAGCGAGGGTACACACGGTACCTCCGGTTGGATGACAAAGGATGAGCAGAAGAAAATCCTTTTATCTGATACGGCTGATAAGCTCCCTACGCCTATTTTGTGTAAAATGAAAGGGAATGATTCGGGTAATGGCTATCTTGGCTTACGAACTGATTCAGGGCTTAATAAGCATATCCTGATTTACGGTGCAACAGGTGCCGGAAAATCAAGAGGCTTTGTAAAGCCGTACATACTAAAAATGGTGCAGATGAAGAACTCCGGTCAGAACCCTCAAAGTATGATTATAGTCGATCCGAAGGCTGAGCTTTTTGAACAGTACTCGGAGTTTTTAAGAGATAACGGGTATGTGGTAAAGGCACTTAATCTTCTGGATATGGAAAACTCGGATGGCTGGAACTGTATCGGTGAAACGCAGGGTGATGTGGATATGGTACAGTCTGTTGCTGAAATCATAATCCGTAATACATCAGAGGACGGACAAAAAGCCGACTTCTGGGATAAGGCGGAAGGTAACTTGCTTATCGCTCTTATCCTTTATGTTCAGAGTATGAGAGACCCGATAACAAACGAGCTTCTGCCGCTGCATGAAAGGTCGTTAGGTACGATATATAAAATATTGTCGAGCGAAAGTGCAAAGTCATTGGATATGAAATTTCAAAGGCTGCCATTAGATCATCCGGCACGAGGTCCTTACGGAATATTCAAGCAGGCGGCAAGTAATCTCTGGGGTAATGTGTTCATCGGTCTTGGCTCACGAATGAATGTGTTTCAGAATAAGCTGGTGGATAAGATAACCAAGTATCATGAGATAGATTTGGAACTTCCGGGGAAAGAACCCTGTGCATACTTTTGTATTATCTCGGCACAGGATACGGCGTATGAGTTTTTATCATCACTGTTCTTTTCAATGCTCTTTAAGAAGCTTTCAGACTATGCAAGAAAACACGGTGATGAACGAGGAAGACTACCTGTAGAGGTTAATTTTGTAATGGACGAGTTTTGCAACGTCGGAAAGCTTCTAGACTTCAAAAAAACAATTTCGGTAGTAAGAGGCTATGGTATCAACTGCCAGATTGTAGTACAGTCTATTGCACAGTTGTCAGACCGTTATCCCGTAAAGGAATGGGAAGAAATTGTCGGTAACTGCGATACACAGCTTGTCCTTGGTTGTAACGATATGATGACCAGTGAATACATATCAAAACGCTGTGGTAATGTTACGATACAGCTTACGAACAGCATGGCACCTCAGACACCGCTGTTTTCACCTATCACAAGAGAGGTTACAGGTTATCGTGAAACGAAATCCAATAACCAAAGACCGCTTATGTATCCTGAAGAAATACTACAGATGGATAACAAGGAATGTCTGTTGTTGTTAAGAGGTCAAAAACCGCTAAAAGGACTTAAGATTATTCCTGATGAGCTTTCATCATACAAGGAACTGAAATATACACGTGTCAGTGAGTATGTTCCCGGATGGCATGAGATTGAGGAGCAACAGAAGAAGAAAACAACAACGGTACACTATAACTTTGTATATGATGAACCTGAGGATGATGATGAACCAATTCCGGTAAAAGAGGAAAAACCGAAACAGAAAGATATACCAAAAGCATCCCAAAAGCCACAGCAAATCATACTTGATTTTGCAGAGGATGAAATTGTGGGTGCTGAAACAGATGAGTACAAAGAAACAGATATTAACAATATTTTTGATTAGAATGAGGAGGGGTTAATATGAGAGTATATAAAATACACGATGTAATACAATGCGAATTTTTAAAGATACCCAAGACAATGTTTGCAAATGAGAGCTACCGAAAACTATCATCCGATGCGAAGCTTACCTATGCACTTTTGTATGACAGACTATCTCTTTCAAAATTAAACGGATGGATAAATGAAAATGATGAAGTTTATCTTATCTATACAAGAGAAGAGATAGCAGAGGATTTAGGTATCTCATATAAAAAGGCAATATCAGCATTTCGTGAACTGCTGATGGCGGGCTTGATACATGAACACCGTTGCGGACGCGGTATGCCCAATATGATTTACATAGTGAAGCCTGAGCTTGCTGATGAAGCGGCAAGAGAGTTTACAAAACAGGAAAATTCAAGAACTGCCGAATCGGCATATCAAGCGGAATTAATGCCAAATGCCAAGATGTGCGAAAATGGCATATCTGAAAATGAACATACTAATACTGATGTTACAAATGAGCATATCAAGAACTTCCAAAACGGCATATCAAGAACTGACGAACCGGAATATCAAGATGTGCCAAAATCGCACACAATAAAGACTAATAAAATAAAGACTGATATAAACCATACTGAGAATAGTCAGTCAGTCCTAAATAGCAGTAATATTAAATTCTATACGCACGAAAAGGACAGACCGACAGACATATACAGCTTTGATGATATTTTAGAGCTATGTCAGCTTGATACCTTTGCTGAAGAAGAGAGGATAATACTCTATGATGCATTGGAGCGGATGTACTATTCCGAACTCCTTAAAATAGGCGATGCAATACTTCCGCAGGATAAGGTCAGGAGCAGGATGTATGAACTTAATGCAACCCTTCTTCATGGTGTAATAGATAAGCTGCATCAAAACGATAAGCAGATAAAGAATATAACAGCATATGTGATGAGTACGATATTTAATGCAATAACAGAAGAATACAGTTTATTGCATGTTGATGCATACTTAAATTCAATGCGACGAAAGGAGTGATCGGAAATGTTTCTTAACCCGTATCAAAAGTACATAGATGAGCTTATAAATGAGTATGGTCCGCTTCAGATGCGACAACTGCTAGTTATGGTAAACTCAAAATTCAAATCACGTTTTCCGAACCTTGACAAATACATAGCACAAATGGAAAGGTATTATGACTATGAGCGGATTGGAAAAGGTGAAGAAGCCATTGTTGCGGTTCGTGGTATGCAACCGGATTATGATATTATACGTTCATTTGAGGTGATGCTGTACTTTAACAATCAGGTCATATGTCATAGACGAAGTAGAGAGCTAGTAACTATAAGATTCTATGTGGATGACGAGAATCATACACGGGAAATTTCTGTAATTCCGGTAAAAGCAGGCTCGGAAAAAATGGTATCAGAATATGTAAATGACAGATTCGCAAAAAGTAAGAGCGAGGTTGTTATGTATCTTTTGGAGAATAAAAACCAAATTAAGAAAATAACTTCGAAGCGTTATCAACGTTTTGCCGTAATAGGTAAACAAGGTGTTGTCTTTTATAAAGATAAGTGAGAGCTACAGCTCGTGTTGCATAAAAAATAAACAGAACGGCAGGTGAAATTAAAAGTTTAATTGCAATGGTGCAGTAGTAATAAATGACTAAAGAAGGAGGAATATACTATGGATTTCAAAGAATTAAATTTAGCGGAACTTGACAGGAACTTGTCAGAAGAGGAACGACAGGAATGGCAGGCAATTTATGCGTCATATAGAGGCGGTTCGGTTTTGACTGGAGTAGTTGTAGGTGTGGATGAGCACGAATTAAGTTATGTACCGGAAGGGAAAAAGCGTGCATCAAATCATACAATACTATGCCTGATTGTAATCCCATACCGAGTGAAAATAATTATTCCAGAAACTGAGGTGTTTCTTGATTTTGATGAGCCGCCGTCACTGCTGTCAATGAATGGTGCCAAAATCTCTTTTATTATAACTGAGATAGACAGACTTTCGGGTGTTGCAATAGCATCGCGCAAAAAAGCTCTTGAACAGATAAAAAGAGTAAATGCGAGACGAAAAATCACTCCGGGTCAGATTATTCAGGCGGAAGTTGTCTCGGTAGGCAGAGGAGCGTGTACAGTTACATATTGTGGATATGATGTTGTTCTTGTACAAAAAGAAGTAAGTCACAATACGGTACCAGACCTTCGTGCGGTTTTACGTCCCGGAGAAATAAAGAAAGCGCTTATAAAGGAATTTGACAGAAAAAGTAATGTATTAAGACTTTCTATAAAAGACACAATTCCTCATCCGTTTGACGGTATAGAAACAAGACATCCTGTGGGTTCCACGAGAATAGCCAAGATTGTTGGTAAATACGGAGGCGGTGTATATTGCCGTTTGTTTGATGGTGTGACAGAAATTCTCTGTTCCTATGCAACGATGGAGTATGATGGCGACTACAAGATAGGTGATGATGTTGAGGTACTTATCCGTAAACATAATTACGAGAGAAAACTTGTATACGGTAAAATTCTTCGAAAGATGCATAAGTAATGAAAGGCGGTCAATTATTTGGCCGCCTGTATTTTTTTTGAAAGGAAAATGGTTTTATGAACATTAAACTATGTTCTATATGTAAAACAGGAATGCTTGATTTAGCGCTTGACAGAAGCAGTGTTATATGTTCACATATAGTTTGCTTAAAGAACGGTAGACACTCTAAGTTTGTTGAGTTAGATGAAATTCATGATATAAAAAGCAAAATAAATAGACATAAAATGATATAATATAATGGGAATTGTGTGTATCCGAGGAGGTGAAGGCTTGTGGATTATGGCTATGTCAGAGTATCGGCAGTTGACCAGAACATATCAAGACAGATGATCGAAATGCTTGATAGGAAAATTGAGAAAAAGAGAATTTATGTAGATAAACAATCAGGAAAAGACTTTAAAAGACCACAATACATTTCTCTTATCAAAAAACTGAAAAAAGGCGACCTTTTGTATATCAAGTCAATAGACAGACTGGGAAGAAACTATAACGAAATTTTAGAGCAGTGGAGAATACTGACAAAGGAAAAAGAAGTGGATGTTGTGGTAATTGATATGCCTTTGCTCGATACGAGATTGGGCAAGGACTTAATGGGAACATTTATCGCAGATATTGTTCTGCAGGTTTTGTCGTTTGTGGCGCAAAATGAAAGAGAAAACATAAAGATAAGGCAAGCTGAGGGCATACGGGCTGCAAAGCTAAATGGAGTAGTGTTTGGCAGACCTATTATAGCTGCACCCGAGAATTTCCCTCAAGTAATAAGAGAATGGAAGATGGGTAGAATCTCAGCAAATGAAGCCGCAATAAGGTGTAATATGAGTATTGCGACATTTTATAGACGGCTAAGAGAATATAGAGGAAAATGAAAATCACTATCAAAAAGTACACATTTTGATAGTGATATTTTTTTATACAAAATACTGAAAAACAGCCTTTATTTGCTTGTATCCGTAAGTTTATTATATTAAAATTAGGGGATATTGTCAATATTAAACAGAATTTTTCATTGCAAATATATTTGTCAAAATGTGTACTTTTTGCTAAAGTTAGATACAAAGGAGACATTATGAAAAAGCTTTATAGATGGATATATCCTGTTATCGTTTTATCTTTCTTACTTTCGGGGTGCGATGTAGAAACGAACGAAGTAAATAATGATATTCAGTCACAAGTCCGAGAATCTGTTATTAATCACGAAGATAGTAGAGACATAAGTGAATCACAAACCGAAACGCAAACAGAATATGAGATTATTGAAGCAACTACAGAAATCTCACCACAACCTAACTTAAACAGCAAATTGATGTATGCTCATTTCATAGATGTAGGTCAAGCTGATAGTACATTTATTGAACTGAGCAACGGTCAAACAATGCTGATTGATGCGGGAAGAAAAGGAGATTCTGAAACAATAATAAACTATATACGTAATCTGCAGTATGATGTTATAGATTTTGTTATTGCAACTCATCCGCATGACGACCATATTGGCGGAATGGCAGATGTTCTTAATAGCTTTGAAATCGGTAAAATGTATATGCCTAGGCAGGCGCATACAATAAGTGCATTCGATAATATGCTTGATGTTATTGAAAACAAAGGCATAGAGCTATACACGGCAAAGGCGGGAGTGAACATAACAAGGGATGGCAACACTATAATAGATATACTTGCTCCGTTTGCTGATAGTTATACTGACTTAAATAACTGTTCTGCTATAGTAAAACTTACTTACGGAAAAACTGTAATGATATTTACAGGAGATTCAGAAAAAGAGATAGAGTTACAGCGAAGTGATGTTGATGCAGAAGTCCTAAAGGTAGGACATCACGGCTCTAATTCTTCATCTGCTCCGAAATTTATAGAAGCAGTATCACCGGCAGTTGCAGTTATTTCTGTAGGATATGGGAACTCATATGGTCATCCGCATGAAGAAACGTTGTCTACATTATCCGATATTGGCGCGGAAATTTACAGAACTGATGAAGTAGGAACAATAACTATTACAGCAGATAGTAATAAGAAAATTGTTGTAAATAAGAAATCGTCTTCGATAAAAGAAAATGCACCTCCCATTACCGAAGAAGCGCAAGGAAATATAAGAGATGAAAGTGTTAATGAAGAAACACAAAACTTTGTGGTATATCGAACAAAAACAGGGACGAAATATCATAGATTGGGATGTTCATACCTTAAAAGTAAAATCGAAACTACGATAAGCGAAGCTGAGGCTATGGGGTTGGGTCCGTGCTCAAGATGCTGTAAATAACTTGAATGAGGGGGTCAAATATGAAGGTTATAATTGATAGGTTTGAGGGAGAATTTGCTGTAGTAGAATTATACAGCGGTAAAATGGTTATATGTCCAAGAGCGATTTTCCCGGATAATGCAAAAGAGGGCGATGTTGTGCTAATTTGTATTGATGAAACGGAAACAAAAGAAAAATTACAAAATAATACAGAACGAATGAATAAATTATTCAGGGACTAAGGAGAAGGTAAAATGAGAAAGAATATATTTTCAGCATTAATGATTGGCATTGTTATGGTGGTAACAGCTGTTTCTGTAATGGGACACCCGGGAAGAACAGATGCTAACGGAGGACATTACAACAGAAAAACAGGAGAATACCATTATCATAATGGTGGGGGTAGTTCTTCGTCAAGTAAGAGTTCCTCGAAAAATAATTCGAGCAGTAAGACTTCAACATATACTACACCAAAACCAGTGTATGCAACAAAGGTTAATGTACAAAATATGCCATCAAGCATTGATGCAGGAGAAAGCATAAAATTAAGTGCAACAGCCTACCCGGCAAATGCTGAAGATAAAAGCATTACTTGGGAATCAAGTGATACTTCTATTGCGACTGTAGATTCAGAAGGAAATTTAACGGCTGTTGGTGTCGGTAGTGTTGTTATTAGTGCAAAGACTTCACGAGGAACTACATCAAATTTCAAGCTTATTGTAAAAGAGGTTGTTGCAGAAAACATCATGATTGACGGGAAGAAGGACAGTGTTTTCATCGGAGAAGAACTTCAATTATCCGTTATAATTACACCGGATAACACTACATACAAAAACGTTGAATGGAAATCAGAAGATGAAAGTGTGGCTTCTGTTGATTCAACAGGTAAAGTTAAGACGTTGGCAGTAGGTAAAACAACAATTACAGCAGTACATAAAGATTTAACTGACAGCTTTGAAATTGAAGTTATGCCTATATTAGCAGAAAGTGTAGAGATAACATGTATAAATAAGGAGACAGGACAATCATACGAAAGTCTTCGTTTTGAGAAAGGGAAGCAAATTGAATTGTCAGCTCTGGTATTACCAATAGACACTACAAATCCTGCAGTAACATGGTCGTCAGATAACTTTGATATTGCAAATGTTGACGAAAACGGGGTTGTTGTCGGTACTGCTGAAGGCAAGGTGAAAATAACAGCAGAAACCGAAAATGGAATGACAGATACAATAGAGATTGAAATATATGAGATTTCAGTGATAGTCAATGTCATAGCGGGAATTATTGTATTTCTTATGTTTGCCGGTATAATAGGAGGTCCAATTGCGTTTATTGTATGGCTCAGAAAGAAAATTAAAGCAAAAAGAAGTAATACAAACTGATAATAACAGAAGACAAGAACTAAAACAAAAAAATAAAACTTCATAAAAAAACAGCTCCACATATTGCAAAGCAGGAAATAGCGTGGTAAAATGAGCTTGTAAAAATGGTGCAGCTAAAACGGTTACGGTTAAAACGGGTTTTTTAGGAAGCTCTATCCAAAGGGATAGGTGCGTCCTTTAGAACCTGTTTTTGCATTTTTACGAGGTAAATTTAATAAGTTTTGAAAGAGGTAAAACACACTTTGGAAAAGTCAAATAAGACTTTCATAGTGTGTTTTTCGTTTTATTCAAGACTACAAGGAGGTAAGAATATGAGGGTTTAGGAAAGAAAGAAAAATCTAAGAGGAGGAGAAAAGGATGAAAAACAAAAGAATGTGGGGTGGTTTCTATTGTAGAAATGACAGAGCTTTCAACGGTCACATATAACGACTATGATGCAAAAATTGCTATTTCTTGTTACGCTGATACATTTGTATTTAATAAGCGAGACGGAAATACAAGAGAACTTGTTGCAATGCGATTTGGCGGTTATGCAGAACATGTAAAAGCAATGTCTGATGTTGTGCGGAAAGGTGTGACTGTTCAAGCAAATGTTGATAATCATCCGATAATTTTAAAGGTTATGCAGAAAGATTTCAGGCGCAGCATTACTCATGACGGTATGTATGCTGAAGGCATGGTAATGGCACTTGACGATGAAATTGGTGCAGAAACCGAGGAGGGACAAAGAGATAACAAAAAAGACGAGAAACACAAAATGTATATCTTCTGTAAAGAAGGTGATACAGACGAACTTTTTGCTGAGTTTGACAGGAAAACATCAATTCCGCTGATACCTGATTTTAAGGACTATATATTATCGGAATGTCAAAAACGTGGAATGCTCACAAAATTGAAGGTGCTGTCATTAAGTGAAAGCTTTGACGCATACCAGCTCGAACTCAGTGACGATGAACAAGATATGGAAGCAGTTGTAAATGATGGGCTAAAAATGGGAGTAATATCGATTCCTAATTCTGTGCAGTCAAAGGAACTGTTGAATATCAAATCGGTGTCTGAATACCTGAACAAATACGGTATCAAAATTGCCAACAGAATCAGAGATTCATTTAATCCGCTATTTGATCCTGAAACAGAGAGCATATGCGACAGATTAAAAATAATTAACGGACATATCAAGAAAAATGTCGGATATAGTCTGTACCCTGCACAGCTTGCTGTTGCGGAAAGCTTAAAACGCAGGCTTGACATGGCAAAGGTAGGATTGGTAGTTGCTGAGTGCGGCAGTGGAAAGACAAAAATTGGCTCCGTTGCACTTGCAGCACATCAAAACGGCAGAAAGACGTTTAATGTGATTCTTTCTCCGTCCCATGTAACCAAGAAATGGGTTCGTGAGATAGAAGAGTCTTTGCCGAATACTAATGCAGAAGTAGTGTATTCCATAGCAGACATCAAAAGAGCATATAAAGACTTTCAGGATGGAGCAGAGAGTAAATATATTGTTCTATCAAAAGAACGTGCAAGAGACGGATATATGCATCGTCCGGCTGTTGTGTATTCAAGAGTCAGAAAAGGTTTTATATGCCCGTGGTGCGGTGAGGTTGTCACTATGCAGGTTAAAAGAGATGATGCCTATTATACTATTAATGCTAATCAGTATTTCTTTAAAAAGAGAAATACGCAAAACCATTTCTGTACTAACCCTCAGTGTAAGAAAACACTTTGGACTGCTTTGAATCCTTATGATATGGATTTAAGGCATAACAAATGGGTAAAAATCGGAGGTTATGGTTTCGTATATCGTGATTTTGCAGCAAGACACTTGAAGAAAACTAATAGTGAAAAAGTTATTGCTAAAATAAATGAGATTGTAGATAATCCTGACCAGATTTTTATTGCGAAGGGTGCTTACAGACGATATTCGATGAGTAGTTTTATCGCTGAACATATAAAAAATGTTGACGGTCTTATAGCGGATGAATTACATCTGTTTAAGGGTGATAGTGGACAAGGCGATGCGATGGAAACTCTAATTGGCTGCAGCAAGAAGGTTATAGGTATGACAGCAACACTAATCAATGGCTATTCAAGCGGACTTTTCTATCTCCTTTACAGAATTGTACCGCACTTCATGAAAGCTGACAATAAGGACTATGAAACACCGCAGCGATTTAATGATGAATATGGTGTTACTGAGACAACATACGAGCTTGAAGAGAGTGAATACAACGAGAATTCCAAGAGCAGAAAGAAACTTACACAATCTCGACAACGACCGGGAGTATCACCGCTTGTATATTCGAGGTTCTTAATGGATTGTGCGGTATTTCTATCACTTAACGATATGGGCAAACATCTTCCTGAATATGAGGAGATACCTATTGAACTTAATTTAAGAGACGATATTGCTGAAGAGTATAAAAGAATTGAGAAGACATATAAGAGTGTGATGCAGACAAAGGGGTTGGAAAGCAGGAGGCTTATGTCAAAGTTTTTGAGTCTTTTGACTACATATCCTGACCAACCATATGATGCAGAACCAATTATGTTTCCTGACAGTGATATTGCTGTAGTAGAACCAAAAAGTCTGTCAAATTTTGACGAACTTCATGAAAAGGATACGGCAACACTTGATATAGTGAAGCGTAAAGTGGAAAATGGCGAAAAGGTATTAATCTATACGAGTTGGGTAAAGATTGACACACAGGATAAGCTGAAGAAACTGCTGGAGGATAATGGCTATCGTGTAGCAGTCCTTCCGCAGACAGTTGCACCTGAGAAGAGAGAGCAATGGGTGGAAAAGAAGATAAAAGATGGTCTTGATGTTCTAATAACAAACCCTAGTTTGGTTGAGACCGGATTGGATCTCAATTCATTCACTACTCTTATCTACTACAACATCGGGTACAACCTCTTCACATTTCGCCAAAGCTCAAGGCGTTCGTGGAGGATTAACCAGACGGCACCAAGAATTGAGGTATATATCCTTTACTACAAGGATGTAATGCAGGCAAGAGCGATACGTCTTATGGCATCGAAACTTGCGGCGGCAACATTAGTAGAGGGTAATTTCACAGATGAAGGTCTGGCAGCACTTGGCGATGATGCAGACATGACATCACAGCTTGCAAAAGAGCTTACAATGGGTATCAAGAACGAGGTTGAGGATGTGGCGGAGATGTTCAAACGAATGGCTATCATAAAAGATAACGATGAGCCAGAGGAGGATATGTCCGAATACATCATATCAGATGAAGTACAGGTAAAGGTTACTGTTTCTATCGCTGATAAGATAGAAAAGGCGAGATTACTTGCAAGGCAAGCGAGAGGAATTAAGGATAGCGGAGCAGTTAAGCAGAATATTCAGTTCTCTTTTGAGGGAGATCAGATGACGCTGTTTGATGTTGCGTAAAAAGAAAGAGAGGAAAGAAAAAAGTGAGATTTAAGATTAACAGAGATTTGATGTTGGAACTTCTTAAGTCAATGTATAAGGTAGTGCCGAAGGGAAGTCCTATGAAAGAGCTGACAGGTTTTCTGCTTGAAGCAAACGAGGATGACGGATACCTTTATATTACGGCGACAAATCTTGAAGTTTCAGTACAGAGGAGAATAAAGGTGCCGATTGAAAGCGGTGGCAAAATGCTGATGGATGCAAGTTTTATGTACGAAATGCTGCATCTATTAGGTGGCACAGAGGTTGAGTTTGCTCTTATAAAAGAAGGAGCAGCAGAAGTTAAATCAGGTGAATGTACATATACAAGAAGTGTTATGAATCCGTGTGCATATCCCAAAACAGAGATACCATTTCCTGGTACGATGGCAACTGTCTCAAATGTTGCTTCGATGTATACGAAAACAAGAGCAGCAGTTGTATCCTCAGGAGTACCGGATGGAATGAAGGGTATTCATTTTGATATCCGTTCAAATGGTTTTCGCGTCATCAGCTGTAACTTGCAGAATATATCTATGGTTAGTCATATGATGAACTGTGAAAACAGTGTTGAGTTTACACTTCCAAAACCAGCCTGTATGTATCTTGCAACAGCGGCAGGTAATGAGGAGATAAAAGTTGGTACAACCGATACTCATGTGGTGTTTATGCGTGAGGGACTTATATTTTCAGCGAGGAAAATGGCGTATGAGTATGTTAATGTGGATAATATCCTGAACGGACTAAAACCTGTGTATTCAATGAAGGTTGAATATTCTGATTTCAAACCTCAGCTTGAGAGTACATACACTGTTGCGGCGATGGGAAGTAAGATGTCATATATAGGCCTGGAATTTGCTGATGAGAAAATCACTCTTACAACACAGAATAATGTTGGTAAATGCACCAATACAGTAGATGCTGTTAAGATATCTGGTGAAGAAAGTATGAGTTTTTTCTATCCTGCAACGCATCTTAAAAATGTATTTGATACAATTGAAGGCACATTACTGATTCAGATTGACAGGCGTGGCTATATCCTTATAAGGGACAAATACAACCGTTTTATGATGACAAGAGTGAGTGACGAAGCTGTTAAAAAGCAAAGAGAGGATTATGTTGCTGAAAAGAAGCCAAAACCGAAGAAAGTCAAGAAAAAAGCCGAACCGGAAGAGAAGGCAGCGTAGGAGGTGCATGACTTGAAAAAGCCTACTATATGTCGATATTGCGGTGGAAAAGTGATTTTAACAAATAGTAGCAGAATTTACGGCAAGGATTACGGTAACATTTATCTTTGTACGAACTGTAATGCTTTTGTGGGCGTAGATAAAAAGAGCGAGAAGCCTTTGGGTACACTTGCAAACAGTATTTTGCGTGCAAAGCGTAAGGAAACACACAATGTTTTCGACAGCTTCTGGAAAGCGAAGAATATGACAAGGACAGAAGGGTATAAATGGTTGTCCCAGAAAATGGGACTGCCGCCTAAGTCTACGCATATCGGATATTTCGAGATGGAGGATTGTCAGAAGGTAATAGACCTATGTAATGAGGCTGCGTAAAGGAGGAAAAAACAATGAAAAACACAATGATACATATCAATGATGTATCAAACGGAAAAGAGGTTGCAGAGGCGATTGCAGGGTTGTATGTCAATTCGCTTGTTACGCCCGGCAAGAAGTTTTATGAGTGTATGATGAAAATGCAGGAGAGCATCAGATACGATTTCACAATGCTGTGCTTTGAATGGCTTAATGCACTTTCGGATTGCAGTAGATATGATGGCAGAAATGAAAAATCTGTTATCTTTGCACGTAGAGTGTCCGGGATTATATCGGATTTTGATACAGATAGACTGACAAGACGCTGTGAAAGTATGTGCGGTCTGGACTTTGACTACCGTAACGACTTTTCAGCAGCACTGCTTTTTGAGCATTATCTATTCAGCAGTGAAAGCAATGATGAATTTATCCGGTATATGATTAACAACGCACATAAAACAAATCAGCAGAGCTTTTCAAGACTGTGCTGTGGCTGGCTGAAGCATTTATCCGAAACGAAAGTCAACAAACCTTATATCAGAAAAGCTACAGATATCGTGGCTGAATACAAAGGTTTTCCGTTTGTGTGAGGAGGTTGAAAGATGCTATATACAAAGATGAATGACATCATTGATGAGGTAAACGCAGAGGTTGCGGAACGTGAGGAGCTTGTTGAGTGTATTGCAATATGCCTGTTAGCCCGAAAGAATATGTTTATATTAGGAGAAACCGGGCAGGCAAAAAGCTATGCAATCAACGAGTTTAGAAAACGAATCACAGGTGCAAAGCAGTTTGAATACCTTATGTCAAAGCAGACCGATGAGGAGCAGATCTTCGGAAGACTTGACCTGTCAAGTATTATCCCCGATAATTTGCCGAAGGAAGAGCTTATGAAGGATGAGGTATATTCAGAATATGTCAACACAATCAGGGCTATGTATGAGGAATACAAAGCAGAACGTGATGAAAAGGTACTCAAAGAAGCTGCAGATAAAGCAGCGAAGCTGTCCTACATAAAGAGAATTGTGTGCAGTACATCTGACAATGCTCCGAGAATCATTACAAAGGGCAAGATTCCGGACAGTCATATTGTCTTTTTAGATGAGATATTTAAGTCAGCGGATGGAATATTAAACTCATTGCTGACAGCACTTAATGAAAGGGTATATACCAACGAGGGACAAACTGTACCTATTCCGGTTATTTCCATTTTCTCTGCATCCAATGAGATACCTGATTTCAAGGATCCGGCACAGGCGATATTAAAACCGCTTTATGACCGTTTTGAACTGAAGGTATTAACAGAGTATGTGCAGGAGCCTGAAAACCGTATGCGTGTGCTGAAGAATAAGCAAAGCGGTGCGAATGGTAAAATCAATGCTACCATATCGCTACATGAGCTTGAAAAGATGCAGAAGCAGATGGAAAAGGTCATTGTTCCGGATAGTATCAATGAGCTGATGGATAATGTGCTGTGTGAACTGAGAAGAAACGGTGTTCGTGTATCGGACAGAAAGTATTTCGGGTTCACACCGATTGTGAAGGCAAAAGCATACCTTTCGGGAAATACGGAAGTAGCACCAAAGGACCTGATGGTTCTTAAAAACTATTTCTGGGATACCCCGAACGAGCGTGAGACTGTGGAGAAGATTCTCTCCGACATCTGCGAAAATCCGATTGGCACAGAGGTTGATAAGCTGCTTGATATGGCAAATGAAAGCAAGAGCCTAATGGAGGAAACACTCGGACTGATGACAGACGAGGGTGTGTCAGATGATGAAAAGATAAAGGCTTATGTGGTATTCTCTCGTGAGCTTTTGAAAATCTACATCGCGTTGACAGCTTTAAGAGAAACAGATTTGAGTGATTCTGATTTGGAAACTGTTGTAAACAGCGAAAATGAGCTTGAAGCAATGCTGTCAGAAGCGGCTAAGAAGGTTGGAATGACATACATTCCGCTTTCTGAACAGAAGATTATGAGTATTTAAAGGAGGATAAAATTATGTCACTAAACAAAGTTATATTGATAGGAAGATTGGCAAACGATCCGGAGTCAAAGGTTGTAGATAATGCGGAAAATACAACCTTCAGACTGGCAGTTACAAGAAACTATACACCGAAAGGAAAGGATAAGCCGGAGGTGGATTTCATTCCGGTAAGCCTGTGGCGCTCTAATGCAAAATTTGCATTCAATCACTATACGCAAGGCTGTCAGGTGTATGTAGTCGGTTCCCTTGAAAACTATTCATATGATACCGAGAACGGAAAGGTTTTTGGATATAGAATAAACGGAACAGAAACCGGCTTTGCAGGTGGTAAGAAGTCTGACGGTGATGAGAAAAAGGACGACGCTCCTAAGACAGCAGATAATCAGATGCAGTCAAAGGAGGATATGGGCTTTACTCCGATGCCAATGGATTTTAACGACGATTTACCATTCAATATGAATTGACAGACAGTTGAGGAGGCTTTGCCTCCTCTTTCTGAAAAAAGAGGTGTGTAGAATATGATTAAAAGTATTGAGGAAATCCTGTCCGGTGATTTTCAGGATATGATAAAGGCTGACAGGAAAGTAAAAACGCACAGAGTCTTAAAATCAACAAAGATAGAGCAGGCGATATATGATGACTTATCCGGGGATGCAGAAGAACTGCAGATATACGGAGAACAAGGTGAAAAGAAGCTTGCAAGCTTTAAAAGTCTTGTAAATGATGTGTTTCAGTCAATCTACGGTCTGCGTCCGAGATTTGAGGATGAAGAAAATCTTTCTGACTTGTCAAAGACTTTTAATAAAGGGATATTGTCCGAGCTTATGGATGATGACCATTATTCTGCTATAAAGCAGGTATGCGCGGGAAAAGAATTACCCGCTATCGGTGCAACGGAGGAATTTACCCAAAAGCTTCTTGAAAACCTTACAAGCCTTATGAATAAGGCAACAGGTGGAAAAGGACAGGTAAATGCTCTTGATGTCATGGAGCAGGATAAGGAGGAATTGTATAAGCAGCTTCAGGAACTGATGGAGCAGTACGAGGCTGCACCGGAAGGACAAAAGGAAGCCTTGGAGAAAAAGGCTGTCAGTACTGCGAATAAGGTTATTGCAAAGAAAGAACAGACCGAGCAGTTTTCACAGATTGTGAAAAAAGGTATGAACCAAAGGTCGAAGGATATTGCAGAAATCATTGCGAAATCAGCAGATGCAGCACTCGATCGTGCAGAAGGTGTCGCACATGCCGTAATGGCATGGGGAGACGGAGACAGCAGTATGCAGAAGAATCCTGTTAATATGGAAATCCTAAAGCGTACTGCAAAATCCGATAAGCTTCGGTATATCGCACAGTTTCTCGGACGGTATAAGGAAATGCTCAACTCCAAACGTCTTGCAGGCTATACCTATGGCAGAGGCGAAAAGTATGATATTGAGTACGGAAACAGTATATCAAGAGCATTAACCTCTGAAATTGCTATGACAGCAACACCGGAGCTGATGCCCCTGTTTCTTAAAAAGTATCAGAATAAGCAGCTGAAACAGTACCGAAAGCGTGAGCCGGAATATAAAGGAAAGGGCGATATTGTTGTATGCCTTGATGAGTCCGGCTCTACCTTTGGAGAAAATAGTGCCTATGGTATGGCGATTGCAATGGTGTTGTATGAGATTTGCAGAATCAATCATACAAACTTTGCACTTGTGCATTTTTCCTTTGATACTAAGGTTGACTATTTCCCGAAGGATGTAACTCCTGACACTAGGAAGGTTCTGGACTGTGCAGAAACACTTTTAGGCGGTGGCACGGATTTTGAAAGACCACTCAGAGAAGTGTTTGCACTAACGGCAACAGGAAAGGTTGATAAACCTGACATTGTCTTTATAACGGACGGTGAGTGTGATCTGCCTGATGACTTTTTTAAGGTATTTGAGGAATATAAATCCCGTACAGGTGCAAGACTTACAGGCATCCTGCTTGATAAGGGTGAATGCTTTGAATTTTCCCTTGCAAAATTTGCTGACAGACTTTACAGAACAAGTGAGCTTTTAGAGGATAATATTATAGGTGATTTGATGGAAGAGAGGATATAGTTATGAGTGAAAAGAAATATAAGCCGGAATGTAAACTGATAGGCGAGGACGGAAAGATATTTAATCTGCTTTCCATTGCATCCGTTACATTAAAACAAAACGGAATGGAAGAGGAATCGAAGGAAATGTATAACCATGTTTATGCCAGCGGCAGTTATGAGGAAGCACTTATGATAATCGGCGATTATGTTAGTATTTGCTGATTGCGCATATAACAGGAGGAGAAATATGTTAAAGACATTTACTGTAAAGGGATTTGACAAAGAGTTTGAGATAAAACCGCATTTGAAGCTTGTGACGGTTACTGATTTTCTTGACGGAAAGCAGCACAATATCGGTATTTCGTTTACATACAAGGAAGATGGAAATGAGCTGCCGTTTCCAAATTTCACATTGAATTTTGGAGAATTTATTGCTCTGAAAAACAGTGCCTATGTTGATACAAACAATTGCTGGTTTGCGGATGAAATATTAGAAACAGGAATCGCAGTAGACACAGGGCTTACAAAAATAAGCGGGTACTATAAATATCCATTATGGCAATTTGATGAGGATTTTCTCAAATCGGTAAATGAGGAACTATATCGGAAATACTCTGATGAGTATGACCAATATATGAAGGAGTATATGGCTGATGAAGCTGAAGAAGACGATTTGAACTGAATGGGGGTTTATTATGAAACAGTTAGGTAATCTTGCAGCGGCGGTGGCAAATAAACAGAATTGTCTGTTGCAAATTTATGATGGAAAGGCTATAGTTCATACAGGTTCAGGAAACGAAAGAAAAACACTGTACTGTGATGTATGGGACGATGAGCGGATAAGCGACATTGTCGAATACATAAATTTCGGGACAAATGAGCCTGCGAAGTTTAGTTAAACGGAGGTGCCATTATGTATTTTAAGGTATTATTTATACTTGCTTGTGTTCAGCTTATCAAAGAAGTAAAGGGCTTTGTTAAGAACAATGTTGTTGTAAAGGACGGTCAATTTGCACAGATTAGTATGGGAACATATATCTCGGTAGGACTTGCTGTGCTGTTTTATGTTATGATAATGGCAATCTGTATGATGCCGTCACTTTTGACGTCGATTTTATGGTAAGGAGGCAAATAATGAAACAAATTGTGAATCTTAAGGGAAGTCTTGTGTATAAGCCTGAAATTGGCGAGCGTATGGTAATAATTCAGGGTGAAAATCCTGAGTATTTCACATCTAAGGTTGTGGCGATACGCAAAAGAAGATTGCATAGTATTGAAGTTGAAACAACAAACACAATTTATAGGATAACATATGAAAAAAGAAAGAAAGCTAAAAAAGCAGCTTGATTTTCTTATGAGGTAAAATGAAAGAATCCGGTACTCTTACTGAAATCAGTATAGGGTATCGGATTTTTATTTTTATGGTGTTTATGAATTGAATCTATGTACATTATATTTGAAAAGAAGTTATTTGTCAATCTGTTTATGATATATGCTTAAATATGCAATACAATGCGGATTTTGGTGCTATTACAGATTGAAATATTTCCCAATTTATGATATGATTAAGAAAATATATTGTAAAAAGGAAGGAAAAGAAGATGAAGAAAAAACTAATCATGCTTCTCGCGTGCTGTTGCCTTTTAGTGGGCAATATAGCATATGCAGATGGGATAAGTGTAAGTGAAATGACACAAACAAGCCTTGTAACAGATACAAATGTTAAGGTTGTGAAGTATGTCGATGATGAAGAGGTTATATTGTATACAGGACCGGTATCTCAGTACGACAATGGGATTTGTTCAAGTGTGGACTTTTCGAAAAGTGCATTTATTGTTTTGCTTGAATGGGAGAATCCGGATGCGGTGTACTATGTTTATCCGATAACATCAACATCTCAAAGTAATGCTGTGTCATCAATGCTGCAGACAGAGACAGATGTTTTGGAATCGGAACAGGTAAACACAGTATCTGAAAATGTGGTTTCTGATGAGGAAGGAATATCGTTTACTTCTCAGATTAAGATAAATGATGTAAATACAGGCGAAGCCGGACTCAGAGTTGTTGATAAAGCTCAGCTACAGTGCTTATTCAGTGTTACAAACAGTACAAATGCAGAAAAGGATATCACCTTGCTTCTCGCAACATATGATGACGATAAGAGAATGGTAAATGTTAAAAAGTCAGATGTAAAAGTACCGTCTAATCTTAGCGGCAATATCAGTTTGATATATCAGTTTAATACCCAAACAGAAAAGAGAGCAAAGCTTATGCTGTGGCATTCGGGGATTATGCCAGTGAGAGCATCCATTGATTTTGACGGGAATAGTGGTGTAAACGCATATTATTATAATGCAAATAATAGATTGGTTCAAATTGATAAAAGGAACGGTGTATCAGTTTCTTATACTTATGACAATATGGGAAATTTGCTATCAAAGACAGTAAGCGGAGGTGAAGACAATGTTTAAGAGATTAATATCATCAATTTTAGTGGTTACGACACTTTTGGGTTCCTTAACAGCATATGCTATAGAACGTGAGCCAACCATTGATATTCAGGAAAATAATATTTCAAGCAATATTTCTGCTTTATCTACAGAGTCAGAAAGCTTACCGCATATTTCTTCGGAAAACGTGACGTTGATGACAATGAGTAGCCAAAGTAGCCCTTTAGCACTTTCAAGTGTTGGAGAAATAGAGTATGAGGAAGTACAAATAATGCCTGAAAAGAATATACAATTTGATACTGATGTGACTATTCCGGCAACAGTATATAATTCCGACGGATATGTAAGTTTGAATAAACTGGAACCAGGTGACTATATCGATGATGGAATTGTAATAGATGGAGAAATGCTGGTGCATGACAGTAATGTTGTGTCATCAAGAACTGTGCCGTCTTCAATGGATATGGCATATCGCCTCGGGGATATGAATGCGAAGGACTCTTTTGCTCTGCAAAATCAAACAGGAAGAACTAATTTTATAGGGGATAACCTCGGAGAAGAGTACATTGATCCCATGACCGGAAATCTTGTTGTTACGGAAACAGACCTTGTTTTGCCGGGTGTTGATGGCTTGGATTTGAATTTGTCGAGGTACTATAGTGCTGCTGAGGCAGAGTTGTATACAAAAACAGCCGGTGTTGAGGCTAATGGTAGGACATATGAATTTCCGGCAGGCGGAGGCTTTCAGGTAACAGAAACAAAAACAAATACAGAAACAAATGAAACAGAGACCTACAACTATTTTTATCTAACCGAAAGTCAGGCAGACAGACGTGTTGAAGAGATAAACACAAGAGAAAGAGAAGGCGGACTGTTTTATTATACAGCGTCTAAAATACGAAAAAATGAAGGTGACACAGTATATGTTGACTATCATTATACATCGGAAATTTCGTCGGTAAGCTATCAGCAGGCAAGAAATAATCTGGGTGCAGGATGGTCGTGGGGTTTTCCTTCAGTACAGGTGATTAAGGATAATATTGAGGATATAAATGAAATAGCTAAAGCAATATATTACCATGATGGTAAAGGCAATACTATGGAGGTGGAATTTATATCCGGAGAGGGATATTCATTCGCAAATTATGTTGGTAAAGATATAACTTTTACAGATTATTTTGACTATGCACCCGATATATGTAGTGTTGCACGAATTGACTATATCGTGGATAATCCGGATGGCACAAAATACTATTTTGGAAAGCACGGAGAACTCCGTACAATTGTAGATAGATATGGTAATAAAATTACTTTTAACTATACAGAGAAAGACTTTTATGGTGTAAATGACACCCCGATACTGTCAAGTATTATTGACACCGTCGGAAGAGTTGTAAGGTTTGATTATTCAGAGGAATACATTGTTGATGGGGAAGTTTATGAAAGCATAACCGTAACTGTCAGTGAGCCGGGTACCGCGGAAATAGGCTTAACACTTGAGTATGAGAAGTTGATGGCTGATGTGTTCGATCCTGATAATAACTATATTTCAACAGAGCCTATTTTGATGCATGTTACAAATGCTATCGGAGAAAGAACACACTATTATCCTACATGGGAAAGTGGCTCAAGATACTTGTATTTTCCAATACAGTTTTCTTTTGCTGATAAATCGTTTGATTCTGATTTTGTGTTTAATACAACAGGGTACAAGCATAATATGGTGTATCTTTTAGGTAATATTGTCCGTCCGCATTCTGATACATACTATTTTTACGATAAAAGACAAAGGAATTTGGGACACAGCGGAGTATGTGAGGCATATGTTGTCAAAGAACGGGGTGAGTATGAACATGTAGTAGAGCCAACAGCGGACGACAAATTAAGGTATGTAGAATATTATGATAAGAATGTTGTTGAATACGAATATTACAGAGGTTATACCGGATATGGTTTTCATAACTCGATAGACAGTATTGCCAACGATTATAGATCATATATTGTAAAAACAAGAGAACGTAGCCAAAATGGTACACATATCAGGGAGTTTTATAAAATTCAAGATGCTGTACTTGAAAAAAATGGTAATATACAATATAGTACGCCTGTTGGAAATGCACTTACAGTAAATTATGAAAATTTATATTTTTCACAAAAGCAACCTACCAGAACCAAGCTTGACTATTCTAATGGCGATGGATATACATACACCTCATATGTGCAGAAGTCATTGAATAATGCGGTTAATAAAGCATATGGAAAGCCTACTCTTATAACGGAGGAGGTCGATTACGAAACGGTAATAGGACAGGATAGAGAAAAGCATAGTGTCTGCTATGAGTATTTTGCCGACACCGGATTTGTACGAAATAAATCGTGGTATCGTGATAATAATACACAGTGCTTTGAATATTACGGATATAACAATAAGCAAAGACCATCATATGTTAGAAAAGCAGACGGAAGCTCAGAAACTTATACATATGAATACAATACAGCAGGAAAAGTAACAAAGCGTACCACAACTACTGATAATGACAGCGGAACAACAGTTATTGAAGAGCACTATACCTCTGCTACAGGATATGCATATCCTTCTACAATTGTTAAAAAGGTTACAGAGAATGGAACTACAAAAACACAGACAACAGCATATACGTATGATATGCTTCTTGGATTAGTAGAAAGTGTAACGGATGACGAAGGTAATGTGACACATTTTGAATACGATAAGCTTGGCAGACCGACAAGAATAATATATCCGAAACATTTAGTGTATACATCGTATGGAAATAAGAATGGTGCATTGTTGCCTGTTGAAAATATATCCTATACTACGATACTCAAGGATAATTATGGTAATAAACTTACATCTGACGAAGATCTTTTGTGCCAGAGGATAATAAGTGAGCTCAAATATTATGTTACAACCGATAATACACCTGCATATCCTACAGAAGAAGAATTATCAGAGCATAGTTATACATACCATGATGCAAAAATAAATCTATATATGGGAACCGGGGAGTTGATAGAAGGTAATGTAATAGATACCGTTAACAATACGGCTTCATATGTTACAACCTCATATGTGTACGACAGTGATGCAAATACTGTTACTGAAATTGATCCGCAAGGGAATTCGAAGATTACATATTATGACGGCCTTGGACGTGATGTAAAGACTGTAGATATATTTGGGAATCATCATATTACAGAATATAATATTGCCTCAGACGGAGCAGGATTTAAAGCTCGACGCTATTTTACACCTGCAACAAACACTCTGGTAAAGGAAAATATTATCGAGTACACATATGACCGTGTGGGAAGGCTTATTAACGAACGGGCATATGAAAATTATCAGGATAATAGCTTTGTCGAAAAGAAGTATACATATGATATAGCAGGTAATTTGATTGGTGTAATTGATGCAAATGAAAATCTTAATGAGGATGGGTTTACACAGAGCATTAAATATGATAAACTGAACAGAGCGATTAAGATTACAAATGCTCAAAATGAAACAATAACCAATACCTATGATAATGCCGGGAATATAAAGACTCAAAAAATATCTGATTCTGCCGGAAGCGAAAGCACATTATATCAAAGGGTATATGATGGTGAGGGAAAGCTTGTTTCAGATACTGATAATACCGGAAACAGTAATACATACACCTATGATGATATGGGAAGGTTATGGCAATCGGTAGATAAAGACGGCAAATTATATAATCCATATTATAATGCTTTGGGTAGCGTTGAAAGAGAAAGCTATATAAAGGTTAACGAAACGTTGACAGACAGACAATATCAGTATGCAAATCCACATGGTGCGGATTTTGTGTTTGATGCTCGTGGAATATATAGCGCAACAACGCAAAGTTATAGGGTGCAGCTTAGAGAAATTGAAAGTAACACATATTCTCGAACGGGTAAGCTTCTTTCACATTTGGATGATTTTAAAGCTGATGTAACAAACGGAGGAAACATATACTTTACCCCATATGAGAGTTACATATATGATGTAATGGGCAATATAACGACAGCAAAGTATGGATGTGCTGCCCCTGACGGTCAGGGTATCTACGGTACTCCGACATATTATGAATATGATAAAAATCGTATATCAAAGGTTCAGGTTGACGGAAGTGTAAACAAAAATTCTGCTGACAATGCAAATGTCAGATATGAGTTCTATCCGGACGGGAAGCTGAAATCTATAACATTTCCAACTCTTTCCGAAGGAAGTGTCCTAAAGTCAGAATATGTATATGACGGACTTTCAAGACTGATTGGTCTTACAAATAAAAAAGGTTCAACAGTTCTTTCGAGCTATAACTATTCATATGACGAAAACGGGAATATTCTCACATCAAATGAAATGGTTGAAGGTGTTTCAAATACTGTATCATATGATTATGACAAGTTAAACCGAATTGCATCAGTTAGCGGAACAAAGGGTGCTGATTCATATTATGAATATGATTATCGTGGCAACCGTAAGGTGAATTTTGAACAGATAGATTTCCTTTCGGAAGAAAGTGCAGAGTTCAGATATAACGAACAGGACCAAATGTATTATGCCGAGGTCGGTGATGATGCAGTATATATTGAATATGATGCAAGTGGATACCGATATGTAAAGGAAAGCAGTTCATCCGGGATTGAGTACTACATCTACGACCAAAACGGCAGACTTCAGGCTATTGCAGATCTTGCAGAGGTAATAGCAAATGGCACAACCCAATATGCAATGTGCCCTGTGAAGCAGTACATATGGGGTCCTGACAGAGTTCTTGCTCAAGTAGATAAAGAAACAGGAGAAATATACTATTACATCTATAACGGACACGGCGATGTGGTGCAGATAGTTGATAGAAACGGCAATATCAAAAACCGCTATGACTACGATGTATGGGGCAACTTCTTAAAGAAAGACGAGACAATAGATAATCACTTCACATACTTCGGACAAACCTATGACGAAGAAACAGGATTGTATTACTTAAGAGCGAGATACTATGACCCGACAACAGGACGATTCACGCAGCAAGACCCTGCCGAGGATGGATATAACTGGTATGTGTATGGTAATCAGAATCCGGTGATTTATGCTGACTATACTGGTGAAAGCATCACTTTAGTAATATGTGGTGTGGTATTTACTGCTAAAGAAATAGCATTAATTGGCGGAAGTATTATGGCTATTGGATACTTAGGAAGTGTAGTCTTTAGAAATGCATTCAAAGCAGCGATTGAAACAGGAAAGAACCTTCGTGAAGCCATTATATACGCAAAAGGAAAGGCGAAAGCTCCTAAACCGCCGTCAAAACTATTAGATGATGATAAAGTAAAGACTCCGGACACTCATCCTGATGAATTTAATAAAAATAAAGATGGTTCATACACTCATAAAAAAACAAAGTGGAAGTTTAAGCCAGACTATTCAAGACATGGAGGGGATCATTGGGACGCTTCGCCTGACGGAAAAACGGGTAACTATATAAACGTGAATCCTGATGGGACAATAAGGTGATGGAGGAAAACGATATGAAAGTAACGGAAAAAGAGATATTGATAGGAGTTCTAAAAGAAGCGGGAATACGCGATGAATATTTGACTCAACCGTGTTCTTTAGATGTGTATCATTCTAATAATTGGGATCGTTTTGTAATGCATTGGGATGAAGTTACAAAAAACGAAATGCCTTCATACATTGATTTCTTTTTTGATGGATTTAAAATGATTGAATTATTAAAACAGATTATTGGGGAATATGCTTTTGATGACTGTTATCTTTCTTGTATATTCCCCCAAAAGTATAAGTTAAAGAAATCTGATGATGCAATATGTCAAGATATATATAGTGAGTTTCAAATGTTAATGAAGTCTTTGGGGTTAAAAATCAGCACTAACAAAGCAATTAAAATGAAAAAAGAAGAATTTATTGATTGGTGTGATCGTTATAGTTTTGGAGGATTTTCGGGAATCTCAGACTATTTCATCCTAATTCCTGAAAAGAGATTGATTATTAAGGCACATCATCATATGAATTATTTATTTTACACAAAAGATGTTGATTTAATAGAAGATATTAAAGAAAAAGCAAGAAAGATAAAAGAGATTTGTTTCTGTTAAAGAAGTATTATCTTTGACAAACAACAAGATTTCTGGTATAATGAGGCAGAGAAAGGAGCGTGAGAAAATGAAGAATATTATTAAAGCTATAATTGTATGTATATTTACATTTGTTTTCTCTGCTCCTGCATTTGCTCAAAACTATGCACATACCATAGAGCATTTAATGTTTGAATGTTATGAGTATTATGGCATTAGTGCGGCAGTTACAACGAACATTGACACAGAAGATGGAATGACTCTCTATGTTGCTATATATAGTCAGGAAGGGCAACTGTTGGAGGTGTCCTCAACACCACTTAAACAGAATGAGACTGATGTAAGTATTGTATATAATCTAAAAGTATCAACCACTCTTGATGAGACTATGACTGTTAAGGGTATGATATGGAAGGATATGAAGGCTTTCGCAGAACCGAAGGTTGTAAAGTACGACAAAAAATATAACTCGGGTAATGGTTTGGTAATTCCGGAGGTTGATTTTGACTATACAGTTACGATTCCAGGTGATATTGTTAAGGCTGAAACAGAGCTTGAAGATTATCTTCAAAAGTCTGATGATATACCTTCAAGAGTCGTTGAATATGAGATAATTCCATCAGAAAAGATAGATGATGTGACGGTGGCAACCCCTGATACATATAATCCCGGTATAGGGAAGGAATGGGGAAATAAAATATCTCCTGATGAATATATTGGAATTGATGTAGATGAAAAAGGTTTTATTGTGATACCGTAATATCTGACATAAATAATGACAGCATCTATACAAAGGAAAGAGGATATAGAATGAAACGTGTTATTGAGGTTTACGGAAGTTTTGCTGGTGAACCTGTTATCGGTGAGCGTGCTGTAATCCTGCAAAATGGTAAACCAACACATTATACGTCTGAGGTGGCAGTAATATATAAGCGGACTAAACAAGAAATTGAGTTTGAGACCAAAAACTCAGTGTATAAAGTCATTTATGAAAGTTAAGAGTTTGGAGCGGAATAATATTATTCTTGCTATTCTTAGCAGTCTGTGATAAAATATCAGGGAAGAAATGACAAAGGAGGGAAAGGTTAATGAATAAAGCGGAATTAGTAGCAGCAATGGCTGAAAAGGCAGGTTTGTCAAAGAAGGATGCTGAAAAGGCACTTAATGCTTGTGTTGAGTCTATTGAAGAGGCTGTAAAAGCTGGTGATAAGGTTTCTCTTATCGGCTTTGGTACATTTGAGACCAGAGAAAGAGCAGCTCGTGATGGTAAGAATCCAAGAACGGGCGAAAAGATTAAGATTGCTGCAAGCAAAGCACCTGCATTCAAGGCAGGTAAGGCATTCAAGGATATGCTTAACTAAAGGCAATACACAATTTTTGAGGACGGTTACAATGAGTAGCCGTTCTCTTTTTTTTATAAAAAAAATAAAACTTCATAAAAAAACAGCTCCACATATTGCAAGGTAGGAAATAGCGTGATAAAATGAGCTTGTAAAAATGGTGCAGCTAAAACGGTTACGGTTAAAACGGGTTCTTTAGGAAACTCTATCTTACGGGATAGGTATGTCCTTTAGAACCTGTTTTTGCATTTTTACGAGGTAAACTAAATATTTGAGGTTAATTAAACACACGAGGTTAAGTAGATACTTTTCATCGTGTGTTTTTTTGCCCGAAAAAAGGAGGAAAAGAAAATGAATGAAACAAAAAGGTTAACAGAGAGGCAGAGGAGGTTGGCAGAGGAGCAACATAACATTTTGCTTGACTTTCTAAAATCGAGACATCTGGCAATGGATGAATATTATGACATTGCTGTATTCCCGTTTTTAGAAGCTGTGTGCGAATACGATGAGCGAAAAGATGAAATCGATTCGTTTGAATTATTTGCAATACAGGCTATGTCAACGGCAATAGGTCAGCACTTTAAAGATCAGAGGAATGAAAGAGGGAATGTAGTTGTACTGAGTCTTGACTATCAGATGTCGTATCCTGAAAAGATTATATTTGGTGATACGATTGCAGATGGTAGGAATGCCCCTGACGTATGTGTTAAAAGGAAACACAGCCGTCCCAATGGAGGGTACAGGCTTTTACATAGATACTCTTGCGGAAATGCGTTAAGGCAGTCTGCGTTCAGGAGGTGTGTGGAAGCTTGAGGGTGATTAAGTAAGGAAACTATAGGCGAGAGAAAAAAAGAGGAGGAAAGAAAAATGTTAGAGGATAAAATGAACATTATGTTTGGTGATGACGCAATGGATTTAGGAAGCAACGATTTTGGCGGTATGTTTGAGGATACTGACCTTGACAAACTGTTCGGCGAAAGCACGCCTGAGCCAGAGCAGACACCGAAAGAGGAAGAAAAAACACCTGTCGAGGCTGCTGAAACATCTGTAGCACAGCAAGCTGAGCCTGTAGCTACTCAATCAGCAGAGGCACAGGTAATTGCAGAACAGACAGCACCAAGTACAGAGAAAGTGGAGGAAAAGAATGAAGAAGCAGTCGAACAACCTGCCGCAACTGAAAACGCCGCAGCAGTCACAAATGCAGATGCAGACAAACTGGAAAGTGACGAAGATATATATGCGTCGGAACTTGCAGCGGCGGAGAAGAAAGAAACAGAAAGTGCCAAAAGTGGGTTGATTAAAAAACTCCCGATTTTCGTATACGGAAAGGCGAAGGACGAAATTGTTGATACATCAATCACCTTTGAAGCCTTGCGTTTGGAAAAGGCAGAGGATTTCCCGGAGCTTGACGACGGAGAGAATGTATCATGGAAGGTTACATATGGAAGCATTTCAAAAAATGTAACTACTCCAAAGGACACTACGATTGCATCTTTTAAAAAGAAGATTGAGGAATCTAAGGAATTTCCTGAGGCAATCAAAAAAGCAAAGGGCGATTTAAAGTGCGAAATTACACCGAGTGTTAAAGCAAAAAAGAAGGGTGTAATGTCAGCATACAAGGGCTTGTATGAAACGGTTGACGCTGCAAGAATGAGCGATAAAGTAATCTCATATGTCCCATCCGAAAACGGCAGACTCTATGAGATACGCTCAAACGGCGTCGGTACTTTTATCGTTCAGACAAGAAAAGCGACTGCATTCCAAAAGGTAAGGGCTGGGTTTATCCCCGCCCTTCCTAAAATCCCGTTTTCTGTCTTGTCGGAGATATTGGCATTCTTCAAGTCATATATCACGAAGGATAGGATTACGGAAGCTCTTGCATACATCTTCTGGTCAAAGACGGAAGAAAGATACTTTGTTCATATACCGAAACAGGAGGTATCAAAAGCAAGTGTTGACACAACCGAAATGCCGCTTGAAGATGAGAGGTTTATTCTTGTAATGGAAATCCATTCTCATAACACCATGCCGGCATATTTCTCCGGTGATGATGATAAGGACGAAAAGGCAACCGGACTTTATGCAGTAGTTGGCAGCTTTGATAAAGTGTTCCCGGATATTCTTGTCAGAATTTCAGTGGGTGGTAAGTTTGTGGAAATTCCGCTTGAAGATATTTTTGACGGCATTGACGGAACATTCCCCGAAAAGTGGAAGGATGCAGTTACGATAAAGGAGATTAAGGAACAGGAGGAGATGAAATGAAGCTTCAACTTTCAAGACCTGTTTCCATCCTTATTATCGGAGCAGGCGGTACGGGCGGGTACGTTATTCCGCATCTGTACCGTATTGCTTATGCAACAAAGAGGAAATACAGGGTTGTAATTGCAGACGGTGATATTGTAGAGAAGAAGAACCTTATACGGCAGAACTTTTCTGAGTTTGATATTGGTACCAACAAGGCAGAGGCGATGGCAGAAAGATATTCAGAAACCTTTGGTATTGAAACGGAATATATTCCCGAATATATCGAGGATGAAGATATGCTATGTGATTTGCTGATTCCTAAAACCAATGAAGCAAGGTCGCAAAAGCCTGCATATATCATAATCGGTGCTGTGGATAATAACCGTTCGAGAGTGATGTGTCATAACGTATTCAATAAACTGGATGACGTTATATACATTGACTCAGGTAACGGCGAATACACAGGACAGGTTGTGTGCGGTATCAAGGAAAATGGTAAGGTTGTATCAGAGCCAGTTGCAAGTATATTTCCGGATATTCTGACCGATACAGAGAAATTTCCGTCCGAGCTTTCTTGTGCGGAGCGGAGCGTGTCGGCACCGCAGAGTATTGCGGCGAATATCTTTGCAGCAACGGCAATCAGTACAATGCTTTACTATCTGCTTGCAAAAGGAGAGCTTGAAACTACTAAGATTGCATTTTCTGCAAGAAAACTCTTGATGAAAGGTATTGCACAGTATGAGAAATAGAAAGCTTGACGATTTCGTTTTAACACAGCGAAAAGAGGTAGTAATGACATCTGAAAAGACCACGGTAACACTGACCGAAAAGCTTGAAAGTGTGGATGTGTTCGGCAGAAGGACACTGATTAAATCCAGCCGGAGCGAAAGCACAGCCTTTCATAACGATGTCGGGAGGGTTGCCTGATGGAGGAACATTTTTATGCTCTTGATATGTTTGAGGAGCTTGAAAGGACACTTGCAGGTATCGCTGAAGCAATGCCCATAAAACGAAAAGCTATTGATATCTACATGCAAAAAGGACAGAAACAAAGAGCAAAAGACACCTATTCAGAGCTTGAAGCAGAAAAGAAAAAGCTGCTTGATACAGTTATGAACCTGAGCCTTTTGTTTTCGGAATGTGAAATGGCTGACAGCGCAGATTTTGCCAACAGACTGTATGCTTCGGTAAAGCAGTTTAATCTGATAACACCGGACTATGCAAAGTTAATTAGTGCAGTAGAGATGCTATGCAGTAATATCCCGAAAAATGAAAAGGTGAATGCAAGAGTTGTCGGTCATCTTATGAACGAGATCAGAATGGGATACTATCCTACAGACACAGAGCATATCAAGATGATAAAGTCATCGCTTGTATTCCCAGAAAATCAGGTAAACATTCTTGACCCATGCTGTGGAGAAGGACTGGCTTTAGAAACATTGGCAAGCGGAGTAAATGCAGACAGTTTCGGTATAGAGATTGATAAAGCAAGACGAACAGAGGCTGATAATAGGATTAACCATGTGGGTTATGGCAGTTATTTCTATTCAAGAATAGGACAGGATTCATTCCATTGTATTTTTTTGAATCCTCCGTACTTAAATAAGATAGAAAAGGATGGAATAAAAACAAGGAGTGAGAAACGTTTTTTGGTAGAAAGCCTGCATCATCTTATGCCTGATGGGGTACTTATATATGTCATTCCGTATTACCGCTTGACTTTCGATATTTGCAGGATACTGTGTGATAATTTTAGAGATATATCAGTCTATCGCTTTTTAGATGATGAATTCTCGAAATTTAGTCAGATTGCAGTGTTAGGCATCAAGAAGGAAAGAGATGATGGTAGTGACGAGGCAGAAGTTCTTTCTCAGTATGCAACTCATCAGGAGTGTATTCCGCTAATCAGTAAATTGAAACAAGAAAGCTATCCATTGCCTGATATACGCAAAGATGTAGATTTATTCAGAGGTGCCGAGTTTAACTTAGGCGAGCTTAAAAGACAGCTTGCACGCTCGAGGTCAATCGAAATGCTCTTTGAGAAAAGCAAACTTGAGCAGATGGTACACCGTCCGCTTATGCCGTTAAATCTCGGTCAAATAGGCTTGATCGGCGGTAGCGGCCTTATCAATGGTTATGTTGACTGCGATGAGCCGCATGTCATAAAGGGACGTGTGATTAAGGAGCTTAAATGCCGTGAGAATAAAGACTTGGGTACGCTTACAGAAACAAGAGTGAATAAGATGATATTTAATGTGCTGACTCCAGACGGAGTAAAAAGACTGGCATAAAGGAGGGATATTGTGGCAAAAAGAAAGAGTTTTCTTAATGAATTCTTAAGGCTGAAAAAAGTTGGCGGGATTTATGCTAAGGACAGAAGCAAAGGCTTTCGGTATCTTCATAATACCATAACAAAAAGATTGGCAGAAGGATGTGAGTTCAAAATCGGTGATCTTGACTTTTCAAGATTTACAGAAGACGATCTTAGCGAATATATGAGATACTATGAACGACATCTTGAACCGATGGCTGAGGAAGGTGCCGTACTGTTTAGCCAGATAAGCTATGATACAGTGAGTTTCCCTATGAGGAAGCAGTACAGAGGTGTTGCCTGATGATTCCACTATTGAAGTATGAGATCACATCACTGTTCTGGTATATTTCAAAGCTCAAAGCTGTTTATAAGCAAGGCGGAAGAGAAGCGGTAAAGTGTTTCAGGAATTTTGGGGCTGATACAGAGGAATATGAGATAAATTGCCTCGATAAGCTTGAAAATCTGCCCGAATGCACGGAACATGAATATTTGCGTGAGGAATTTGAGGATTCTAACGAGATAGGTGATATCTGTGGTGAGAAATGGATATTCGAAAGCGAAGATATGTGTGAATACTACCGATTGCTTCAAGACCTTAGTCAAAGAAAGCTTATAACGGATGATGAGTATAGGTTTTTTGATAGCGAAATGACCGACTATATTCTGCACGCGCTTGTAAATAAGCAGTACAACGACGGCGGTTTTCATTGTCATCTTGACGACGGGACTATGCCGGACGGATATTGTCATATCGAGATATACAACTATCACGACGGAAGCTTCGGAGCTTTTGATGCAGTATGCGGTATTGTTGCAGTCTTTGAAAGGTACAAAGAGAGATTGAAATTTTTAGAGGAAGAATTCACGGTAAAAGATGAAACGGAGGTTAAGTAATGGAGCTTGAACTGAAAAAAGATAGTTTTCTTGATGATGTCAGGAATATCAGAAGTGTCAGGAGAAGCAAAGAACAGCCAGAGCGAAGTGAAGGTTTTTTGTATCTTCATGAAGCAATAACAGGCTCACTGTTTGACGGTAAGGGCTTTCATGTAGAGGATATTGATTTTTCTGAGTTCACATATGAGGATCTGGAAGAATACAAGGACTTCTATAACAGTCACCTTTCCGAGAGAATAAGGGCGGCAGGCTTGCTGTTTAGCGCAGTAGAGGAAGCGGCTGCAATGTTTGTTCCTAAAAACAGCTTTCATTAAAGAGGTAGTATATGAAGTTACTGTATAATGCATGGCTTGAGGAATTCCTGAGCTATCTCACTATATTAAAGCTTCACTATGATGACGGCGGAGATACGGCAATAAAAATATTCTCGGACTGCGATCATGACTACGAGAGCTTTGAAGAGGATGGCTATGGCAAGATGTATGATGCTGCTGAGCATGTGAAGTGTAAGACGATATATTATCCAGACGAAAACGGTCAGATAAACGATTATTGTGAGCCGGCTTATGATATCTGGTTTATGTCGAGCAGAGATATGACGGAATACTACAGGACTCTTGGTAGACTGTATCAGGAAAAAAGAATCAGCTTTAAGGAGTATAACGGATACAAAAGAGAAATGCATAATATGGCAAGGGAATATATCCTATATACAGATGCGGCATACTACGGAGGTGCGTCGTTCTATCTCAGGACAAAGACAAACCACAAGTACGCAAGCTCAATCAGCATATACATTGATATAAACTCCTGCGGCAGCTTGTTTGAGCTCACCTGTGGTGCGGCTACTCTTTTTGATATGTACTCAATGAAGCTTAACGAACTGAGGGAGAAATATTATGACAAGGATGATGAATATTGGAGGCGGTATGATTGGATAAAAAACACGGCTTGAATCTGTATATAGACAAGGATTGGAACATTGTTATTGACGTGCGTGCCGGAAACAGAATCAGGCACAAGGTAATAACACCCGATGCTTTATGTCAGATTGTTGCTAAAAATGTGAAGGTAAAGGGTATAAATAGCGGTATATTGCCGGATAGCTGCATCTCATTCAGTGAAAGGGACGGAGTAAGATTTGTGGTTGTTGAACTTGGTCGGGACAGAATTGACCTGACCTACGAAAAGACTACTTATGAAAATTTCCCTGTTCCGAGGCTAATTTATGGCTTTACTGTTGATGCACAGGGCAAAATCACAAATGTATATGTTACCGTTGCAGATAAGGGTAGATTGCGAGATGATACAAAACTGTATGAGTATCCGTTTTCTAATGTAAACGGATTTCGTATGTGTACCGGAGACAACGCATTGCCGGAAATAAAGCAATTAAGACAGCTCTCGGGAATTCCGTGTTATCTGTTCTCTATGCCGGATAATAACGACTATTATTTGCCGGAGCAGACCAAGCTGAGTATGGAATATCGGAATATGCTTGAATTTCTGCAGGATAAGGACTCTGACTTTTACTATACCGATGTACTGATTCCAAGCGATAAAACATTAAAGGACTTTATATGTTTAAACGGAGGTTAATATATGAGTGAAAACAAATATTTTGAGGAATTCGGGAAGCCTTTTTCTGCAAGCGATGTGAGTTGGAAGCTGCAGCGTACAATAAAGGATAAGATGAGAGGCTTAGCAGTACCGTATCTTGATGCCAGGGCAATTTCCGACAGGCTCGACAGCGTTGTAGGACAGAATAACTGGAAGGATGAGTATTCTCTGTGGCACAGATATACGGACAATGTAAAGCAGCAAGGTAAGGAAACAACAAAGCTGGTCAATTCCCAGCTTTGTACTATCTATATCTATGACAATGAGAAAAAGGAATGGATAGGCAAAACCGACGGTGCTGAGAACACAGACTTTGAAGCGGTTAAGGGCGGACTTTCCGATGCCTTTAAGCGTGCTGCAGTAAAATGGAATATAGGCAGATATATGTATAGCTTTGATGCTGTATGGGTTGACCTTGAGGATGAGTACGGAAAGCCTGTAATCGCAAAGCATGAGAAGCAAAAGCTTCAGAATGTATATTACGATACGGTCATAAGACTGTTTGGTAACGATGCGATTGAAGCCCCAAAAAATTCCGGCGGTCAAAGTGCAGGATATCAAAAGCCAAAACAGCAGCAACCAAAACAGCAGCAGAACCAACCGCAACAGCAGCCTAAGAGTCAGGGTAATACACCGATATATGAGATTCAGCAAATCAATGTTCAGAACAATGAACGGGGTGCTGTCAGCTCAATCATATTGTCCTGTGGGAATAACAGATACCGTGCTGTTATGAACGGCTGCGACCAAAGGCTGAAACAAGGATCCAAAATCACGAATGTAAATGTGAAGCAGTGTCAGAATTCAGGTAAAACATATAACCTGCTTGATTCATACGACATTGCGGCTTGACAGAAAGAGGTATAGATATGAAGAAAATAAATGAGCTGAATATCCTTTCACTGAAAATGGAAGGGTTTAAAAGGTTTAAAGACACGTATGAGGTCAGAATGGATGAAATCACCTGTATCAGTGGTGCGAACGGAGAAGGGAAGTCCAGTATTGCCGATGCAATCGCATTTGCTTTCTTCGGTACTAATTTCTGGGGCGAGCGTGATTATGAACGGTTCAAGAATCCGTTTTGCAACGAAATGAAGGTGTCGGTACAGTTTGTTGACGGCGATGGTGAGTTACATACGCTGACCAGAACAAGAACAGGCGATACCACTACGGTTATTTTGGATAGTCAGCAGATGAATCAGAGTGATATTCCGGCTGTGTTTGCAGAGCGGGATATTTTTCTCTCTATATTTAATCCACTGTACTTTATCGAAAAGATAGCCTCGGATGGAAGAAGTTTTTTGCAAAAGCTTCTTCCAACTGTTGAAAATTCACAGGTTCTTGAAAAAATGAGCGAAAGCACAAGGGTATTGATAGAAAATGAAGATATTGGTGTACCCGAAATTTTTGTAAAGAACAGGCGTGCAGTATTAAAAGATACGGAAAAGACCTGCGACTATTTAGAAGGACAAATTGACCTTTTAAAAACGCAGCGTCAGGAAGCGATTGATAGCCTCGATTCTGTGATCGAAAATGGTAATGCCATTGTTGCTCAAAAGGAAGAACTGGAAAAAAGACAGTTTGAAGGTATTGATGTCGAAGCTTTAAAAGCAAGACTCGCGCAGCTTTCTCTTGATGTGGATAGTAGGCGTGCAGAACTGCTTGCAAAAAAAGCAGAAGCAGAAAACAGACAGTATGTATCGAAATGTCTTGATAAGATGGCAGAACTGAAATCTGAGATAACAGCACTTTCGGGTAAAAGCAAAGTTTTAGCAGAACGTATCAAGGGTATTAAGGCAGGCGATACTTGTCCTACCTGCGGTACTGTTGTTACTGAGGGAAACTACACCGCTATAATTACATCTTTGCGCAAGGAATATAACCTTGTATGTGAAAAGGGTAAAAATGCAATGGCAGCATATAAGGAGCTTGAGCAGATTGAAACTTCAAGTCGTACAAAGTTCGAGGAATTCAAGGCGGAGGACATTAAGAAAGCAGAGGCAGATCTTTCAATGCTCGGCGACGACGCATCTGAAACGAAAGCATTAGAGACAAAAATCAGGCTCGGAAATCTGACAGAAGAGGAATATACAAGACTTTGCGAACTTCAAAAGAAGGCAGAGGACTTTGCGAAGGAAGTAGACAAGCTTTGTGAGAGTGATAAAATTCCGATTAAGATAGAGGAGATTGAGAAAAACCTTGCAGACTGTAAGAAGAAGATGGAGAGTAACAATGCCATTATAAAAGCAGTTGTTGACTTTGCTGCAAAGCGTGCAGAAATGACTCTTGCAAGCCTCAAAATGAACCGTGCAGCTATTAAGCTAACCGATGTATCAAGAACTACAGGAGAGGTAAAGGATGTCTTTAAATTCACTTATGATAACAAGGACTACCGCTGTCTTTCTGCATCTGAGAAAATCAGGGCAGGACTTGAAGTGTCGGAGCTGTTGGCAAGACTTACCGGACTTTCTTATCCTACATATATTGATAATGCGGAATGTATTACAAATAAGCTGGATATGGTATCCGGTCAGGTGATGCTTGCATATGCACGAACGGAAGCTTTAAATGTCCAGTGCAGAAAGAAGCAGATGCCTGTAAGGGAGGCTGCATAATATGTGTCGTGAGTATGAGCATTTTGATATCTTAGAGGTTGCAGTTAAATGCGGAATCAAGCTTTATCCGAACAAAGGCAGTAAAGTGGAATTTAAGGCACGTTGTCCATTCTGTGGTGATAGTAGCTATCACCTCGGCATAAACAGGCAAAAGGAAAGATTCAACTGCTTCCGCTGCGGTGAAAGTGGTAATAGTGTTTCGCTTTATGCCAAGATTTATGGTGTGAGTAATAAAGAGGCATTTGACAGCTTAAAGGAAAATGAGGATTTTCAGCCAAAGCAGATATATGTTCCGAAAATGCAGACGGAGACACCGATACGTTCTTTAGCAGACAGACATGATGTGTACTATGATTTTCTGAATCTGTTGAGGCTCAATGAGCATCATCGTGATGGATTAGAGGGAAGAGGACTTTCCGTAAATCATATGTTTCAGTTTATGTATAGAAGTGTACCGATGGATGGTGTGTTCAGACGAGAGGTTTTGGATAAGCTTGCGAAAAAGCATGACCTAATAGGCATTCCAGGTTTTTACGTGGATGTTTGCGGAAGAGTGCAGATGTACCTGAATAAGTATGGCGGAATGTTTGTTCCGATATGCGATAGTCAGGGATATATTCAGGGGTTGCAGATACGGCTTGATATTCCGGAAAATTCAAAGGAGGACAAATTCCGCTGGTTTTCCAGTAGGTATTTCCCGTTTGGTGCAGGTGCAAAGCCGTGGGTTCATATAGTAGGTGATACAACAGCAAAGGAGGCTGTGCTGACAGAGGGTGCAATGAAGGCAGATATAACAAGTGTATTATCTGACGGTAAGCTGTTTATAGCGATACCCGGAGTGAATGCGATTGAATATCTACCGGAAATCGTTCGTTCTCTTGGCGTTAAGAAATTTTATGAGATGATGGATATGGATAAGCGTTGGAACCCTAATGTTCGAAGAGCAATGATAAAGCTTCATGATATGCTTGATGATATCGGCGTAGAGTATGAAGAATGTCTATGGAATCCGAACTATAAGGGTATTGATGACTATTTCTATGCGAAGTCGAAGTATATGAAGTCCGAACTGCTTGTTGCGTAAAATTTAGGAGGTAAAGATGAATAATAGTTTAGAGAGATTTATTGCGATTAAAACTGAAGATGGTAAGATTGAGGAAGTTATGGGAAAGTATATGTACTATTCCTTGCCGAAACTTATTGTCAAGGTTGATAAAGTGAAGGAGATTTGCGAGGCGATTGGTTTTCCTGTTGAAGTTAAAGAAAAGCCTTCAATGACCGATGCGTTCAGAAGTGCAACGAGTGAAATACATCATAGAATCTTGGAAGTATATGGCGATGAAATGAAAGTCATTAATGTATATTGCCGTGATAATAAGAAAGGAGAAAATGATGTGTTATCAAGAGAGCTTGTAGAGGAAACATTGGATGAGACTACAAACTTATATAAGAAGCTCGCTAATATTGCACTTGATAAAAACAGCGGTGAACTTGTGCTGTCAGATGTTGATACAACATCCTCAAGAGATATACCTGCCTACTTTGAAGAAGCAAAGAGGTATTTTTATCTCTATCAGGGTTGTATCAGTAACAGAAGTATCGAAACTATTGCGGATAAGTATATATCAACAATGAGTGCGATGCCGATTTCTGCAAGAGGACATCACTATTTTGTACCGAGAGCACATATGCATAAAATCAGTTTGTTAGAGGACTTTTTGGAATTGCTTGGAAAGTCAAATCTTTTCTCGTACTCTGATCGACGTGACTCTACATATATAAGCATAAACTCGATGTATGTTGCCGATAATGAAAAACAACGTGATAAGATGGCACATGAGTTTTACTTGGATATGGCAAAAGAGATTAGCGAATATCAGTCGCGAATTATAGGATTAATGGAGAGAGGTAATAAGAGTCAACGCATTCTTGACAGATGGGGATTGAAAATACAGGCAATGGAAAGCAAAAAACGTGAGTATGAAAAAATACTCAACAGAAACTTGTCTGATGTAGATGATGAGTTTTCAATGCTGCGTGGTCTGTATGACAATTTCAAAATGTCAGTCAAAAGTTCGCAAATTTTTGGAGCTGTAGCGTAAGAGATAAAGTAAAATGGGACACGGGTTTAACCTGTGTCCTCTTATCATTAAGGAGTGTTTGAATGGAAATAGAAGCAAAAGTGCGTTCAAATCCGGTAGAAATGGAACAGTATTTTGATATTGATGAGGTGCTGAACATCAGGTACTACGAGTTATTAGGCGGACAAGTATATAAAGTACGAATCAGGATGGCTGAATGCAACATATCAGTTAAAGGGTTAACATCTCTTGGTAAGATAAAAGAAAAAGTTATTAGAGCTTGTTCTGAACATTATAGAATAAAAAGCAAAGTGACTTTGAAAAACGGTGTTGAGAGAGTGATATATTCTTGTAACGATTATTGGGAAGAGGAATATGCTAAAAGATTTGCGCACTATATGAAATCAGAGGTTGAAAAGCTTGAAAGAGAGGAATGAAGCGTGAGAAATTTCGTACTGGAAAGGCTAAAAAAGCATGGGACAAAGCTTATATCAGCATTGAAAGAACCGGAGCATGAACCGGACAACATCATTGCTAAATTTGTTTCTGTCATTGCCGCGGGCGTGTTATATCTATGGTACTGTATGGTTGACTGTATAGTTTTCAGACTTGAAGGTGTACTTATATGCACTATGTATTGCAGTGAGTACGATAATGGTTCTGAGTATATGTCATTTGTCAAAAGTATTATAGACAACAAAGAAAAGCTGGAACCGGTTTTTTGTGAAGAGGGTAGTAATTATGAGATTATAATATTTTACTCTCGTAAATTAAGGCGTATATCAAGTTTCTTTAAACATAATCAAAAACAATATGAACTATATGAAAAAGTGGTAAATGGTTGTGTTAGTACTTGCGTACATTGCGGGTGCGGGATACTTGGTCCTTATCCGTACTCTTACAGAGATAATGGAGGTTGCATAGGTAAAATAAGTGAGTGTTACATATGCAGAGATTACAATAATAAAGGTGTAAGAATTATCCGTGAATACTGTAAGGAATATGGAACGGAAAAAGCGGTAATTAGAGCGGCAAACGATGGTTTTGGCGAGGAGGAAGAATGCTAATAAAGGTATTAAAAAGAAGCGGAGACGCATCAAATCCCAATGAAATCGAAATGGAAACCGTACTGCATATAGGTGACAAGTTTTTAATGGCGTATGACTGGTGTAAGCGTATTCCGTGTATAAACGGATATAAGCCGGATTGGTACAAGGGTATTGCGGAATTTACGGTAGTTGATATTGTATGCAATATGCTTTACAAGCCTGAATCTGTATGGATACGCCTGCATTCTGATGATGAGCTGTTTAATAAACGATGCGGAAGCGGTGATTTTGACGTGGAAGAGGATAAGGTGTTAGAAAGCATTAAGGTTGCAAAAAAAGCGGCATAGGAGGTAACGGATGATTATTTACGATAAAGTATTAAATCCCAGTATATATGTTGAGATAGTTACTGGATTATATTACATTCTAAATGCGGATGACCAGTATAAAGAAACAAAAACTGTACTGAGACATAATGGATTTAATACACTTAATGACTATGCACTAAATTCATTGAGTAAAGTAAAAAATCCAAAAAGAAAATTTGTATTAGTAGAATTTGCTATATACGGAACAAACGGAGATATGGACTATATATGCAGATGGTGTGAAGTTCCGGACAATGTTACCGCAGAGCAAATTTCAGAAATGATATGAAGGAGGTAAATTATGTGTAAAGATTCAGACTATATCAGATATGCTGTTGGAGACAGGTTTGATAAGAACTTGGGCGGAGACGGTGCAATATTTGAGATACACGACGGTATGTTCAATATTGTAATAGGAATGTCGGATTTTACGGATGAGGAAATATCAGCCCTTGAAAGCGGAGCATTGGATGTTTATTTAACTGTTATCGAGGGGATAGTATTTATAAGTGCAAAATTTGGTGAATCATTTATTTTTGATATGCCTTTTAATGCAGGGCTGTATAAGGATTTTGATACGGATATATCGGAAAAGACTGGCTTGGTTGGTGTAATTTTTGTGATAGACAACAATGACAACACAATCAAAGCTATTCGAGGATATGGTTTTGATCCGGTATTTACTATGTATCTGTATAAGTTCGCAAAACAGCAACGAGAGAACGAAATTTTAAATTACGACGAGCATATCAAAAATGTGTATGAACGCTATACACCGGCAGATATTATAAATTTTGCAATTTGCAAGAATGTAGCGAGGAGCGTAAACAACAGACAAAATGAGTTTAACAGGAAAAGCGTCCTCAAATATTGAGCCTGTAATAACTTATGAGACTAACATTAACAAACAATGAGCAGGTAGTTGGTCACAGAATCAATCCATTAGAGCAAAGACTCGGTCGAGGAGCAAAGACTGACACCACCTTATGGATAGGCGGAACGAAGGAATTTAGGGAAAGTACCCTGTTAGACATGGGAGGTTTTGCCGCTGTAGGAAATGTGGGATACCGAAGTGCCATTCAAAAAAGCAACGACGTTTTGGTTTTTATACCCAAATTTCTTAAAAATCGTACGGAACACAAACAGATACATTGATTTTATCCATAAACCATTGTTTGAGAGTTTGAAATTGTAAGAAAAACAGAGTAAATTAAAGAAAAACTAAGATTATATAGGGAGGATAATGTAATGTTAGAGGAAAGAGCAATACATAAAATAGAGCAGGACTATGACGATTTCAGAAACGAAATGTATGACTTGCCGCAGCAGGAGCTTTACACTAAGGCGTATAAGATTTTCATAATTACGGAAATGTTTATGATGCTGACATCGGAGTATAAGTTTACTCAGAAGATGCTGAAAAATATTGTACTGTTTAAGGGCAATATTTTAGAACAGCTTTATGATGAGTGGCTTGATACCGATTACTCGCATCAGGAAGAACTGGAATATATTGTTCGTGATAGCTTAAAGAGCTTACATAAGGCGGTGGAGCTCTGTGCGTGATGATGTTGTGTTTCTTGATATATGTGATTTTGGAATTGTCAAGATATGTGCAGTCAAAAAATACCCAAAATTTGATTTTGCTACTTACCGGACTTCAATCGCTGTAACTACCATAAAGGCTCTGCGGAAAATGTTGTGTAAGCAATATCTGACAACCTTCGACAAGGTGAAAATTACAGGTATAAGCTTAATTAAATCTGTTAATAATAACTATTGGCTTTTGCCTCAAGACAGGATACGGCAATGCTGAAGAGCAACCGGAGCGGTCTTGTGGATTTTGCACTGAAACGGGCGGTGATATTTCATCGCTCGTTTCGCCTGTTTCAGGGAAAACAAATGCGTTAAACTTCGGGGTCCGGGGCAGAGCCCCGTTATGCCGTTTCATGATTATGCATGATTTCCAATTGGCTAATAACTATATCCCAGTTTTTGTACCTCTGAGTCCATTTTTTAGTAATATTCTGTGATGCAAGATACAACATTTTTCTAAGCGAATCATCATTAGGAAATACAGATTTCGTCTTTGTTACCTTTCTGAATTGACGGTTCAAACCCTCAATGATGTTTGTTGTATATATTATCTTCCGTATCTCAACCGGATATGCAAA
>JAHAZB010000008.1 GCA_018384175.1 Eubacteriales bacterium | reverse complement strand
ATGGATGTGCTTTTGTTGCCCTCGACACGTGAAGCCTTTCCGATGACTTTGGTGGAGGCTCAGTATAATGGGCTGCCTTGCATCGTGAGTTCTGCTGTGCCAAAGGAAACTGCGATAACGGACAACGTGTTCCCTTTGCCGATTGATGATGTTAAGCCTTGGTGTGAAAAGTTGAGCGCGCTGAACGTGGCTTGTGACCGCGAAAATCCGAAGATAAAAAGCGAATGGTTTGATATAAGAACATGCTATAAAACTCTGGAATCACTTTATCAGATTCCATAATTTCATAACTAGTTTCTTTCCGAAAATTCGGATTAAAAGATTGGCGAGTCTCTGTTTTTGTCCAATCCAAGATGCTGCATAATGGTGTATGGCGCACGTTTTTTCTGTAATTTGAATTTTCCCGAATTCTGAAGGTTTGGGACAGAAATATTCGGCGGGGTAAAACTTCGCCCCTTCGAATTCAATAATGCCAGGTGCTTGCTGTAAGCCTTTTAAAAGTAGCATCTCAGAAAAGTACTCGACAATTGTTTTCTTGTTTAGCTCGCCAGATGTGGTTTCAAATTGCATGTTAACATACAAGTCTAGCATTTTTTTTAGCAAATGAAACTTTGGTTCGCAGGCGAATCCTAGACCCGGATTGCATGCAAAGAGGCTTTCGTTTTCTAGTCCAAAGAATGTACCTTTAGCTATGACGTTGTCCATCGGCTTAATGACTTCGACATCTGTGTCAAAATATATTCCGCCATAGTCATAGAGAATTTTGAATCGTGCGTAATCGCTGACAAATGCGTATTTTTTGTGTCTGTATGCTTGTGCTGTATATGGAATGCTATGAACGTCAAAGTTGTCTTCGTTCCATTCCTTAATTTCGTAATCGGGAAAAAATTTTCGCCAAGAAGCGATGCATTTTTGTGCTAATGGCGAAAGCGGATTGTGGCCAAACCAACAGTAATGTATGATTTTGGGAATCATGAGCTTCTAATTGAACAAATGATTATATAGTGAAAAAAACTGTGAAGCGAAAAATACGGATAATCTAGAAACTCCGAGCTCCGTTGCTGTTTGGCTTATTGATTTTGTTTCGGAGACTGCGTGACGGTATATGCCAATTGCAAGAAATCGATCTTTCCATGAATTTGGGAATGTTTCTAGCTGACCCTTTGCCCAAAGCAAACGTCCTTGTGGATTACGTTTGTCTTTGGAGTAGTCCTTTGTCAGTCCTCCATCTAAATAGGAGCATATGTAAATGATTTCGTTGAACCAACGTAGATAATAAGCATCTCGCGCGATGGCGTTCCAAACGATTTCTTCGGAAATGAATTTTTCGCCAGGAATTTCTGGGAATGGGTACTGCTTTAGAATGTCTGTAAAATAAACTTCAGCTTTATCTCCTAATAAATTGTATTTACGGCGTTCGTTGTTTTTTGCGTCAACGTACGAAGTTTCACTATACTGGCCTACGACAGAATCTTTTGAAAAACCTTTCAATCCTGAAATGCCTGCCCATTTGTGTGAATTATCTAGCGTTGCTACCCATTGATTGATTTGATCAATTGCGTTTTCGGTTAAATAATCGTCTGAATCCACAATGAAAAATAATTCACCTGTAGCGTTTCTTACGCCGTTATTTATTGCTCTATGTTTGCCACCGTTTTCTTGCTTTATGTAGCGAATAGGGAATGGTTGCTGTTTGGCAAGCAAATCGGAAAAATATTTTTCAGTATTATCCGTGCTACCATCGTCAACCACTAGCCACTCAAAGTTTTTTTGAGTCTGCTGCAAAAGTGATTGGTAGAGTCGTTCTATCAAATCTTTGCGATTGTAGGTTGGTGTGAAAATGGTAATGTTAGAGCTTGTCACGGAAATACCTTTTTTAACGCTTTGGCGAGAGCATGAATGTAGCCCTTCCCATATTTCAGATCGGGTTCCATGTAGTTCCCTTCACCCCATTCATTCCATGATTTTAGAAAAATGATTTTGTTTTCTTTATCCTTAACAACATTTAGAACGGTTTCGCAATGTTGTTCAAAGGCTTCGGGAGTGGAATTGTGTAAAATGACGGAATTTCCGCCACTTCTAGGCGAATGATCCCAGTTGGGCATAAGAGTCGGGATTACATATTCCTTTTTGTCAAAGGTGAAATGTGTGAGTAAAGGGGTTGTTTTAGAGTAAGGGATAACTGTAGGGCGCTTAAATTTTGTTCGCAACAAGTATTTGATTATTCTGTATACAAGAGGCTTTTTCATGTATGCCGCCGGAAGACGCTCTAATAAACCGCCTGTAACAGCGTCAAAGCCTAATGATTTGACGTTTTCCATTTCTTCATCGTTTTTCGCCATGCCAACAAAATAAAATGAATCTGCGACATCATTTTCTTTTGCGAGAGTGTTCCAAATGCGCATGAAATCTTGCATATGAGGATGCTTTTGTGGAGAATAAACTAAAAAGAGCGGCCTGCCGCAGATTCTTATATAGCGAGAGTCTTTAAAAGCTTTTAGCTGGCTGAAAAAATGCTCTTTAATATCTTCTATGCCGGGATATTCTTGAGTAATAAGTGTCTTTTGAACGGATGCGCTACAGTCGGAATTCCATAATTTTGCTTCCCAGTTCTCGTTCGCCCATCCTAGACAGAATGGAAAATCTGGTTTGCCAGATTCAATAACTTCTTTGAAGGGCCGTTCGAGCAATTCTTTTCCATTGCCAAACCAGTAGTGCCAATAACAAAAACCACTTACGCCTGCTTCGCGAGCGAGCTCTGCTTGTTGTTCACGAACTTCGGGGACTCTTAGGTCATAAAAACCGAGATCGGCAGGAATTTTAGGTTGATAGTGCCCCTTAAATAAAGGCTTTGCCTTTGTTACATTGGTCCATTCGGTGAAACCTTTGCCCCACCATTCATCGTTTTCGGGAATGGGATGATATTGGGGAAGATAGAATGCTATGATGAGAGGCTTATCCATATATTTTAATATAAAGATTTGTATTGACGAAAGCCTTGGACTATTCCTGAAATGATTGCAAAACTTTTTTTGATACGGTTCTTTTCGAAAAATAGCATCATCAACCACCGCCACAAGAGAAATGTGACGTGACCCTTAACAAAATTGTGCTTGCGATACTTTAGATAAAAATAAACAGTGTCTTGAGATTGTTTATTCAGGCGAAAAGCTGAATAACCGGAGGAAAACCACGTGTATTTAAAAATATGATGGACTTTTTGATTGCCGATGTTAATTAAAAGTTTTGCATTGTTGATGCGAAGGATTTTCTTTGAAGCTAGTTCGAGTTGATAGAAAAAGTCAATGTCAATCCAGTCTATGAATAAATTTTCGTCAAAACAAATGTCTGCCGGAAGTTCGTTTAAATTGATGAGAGTTCCTGAATTAATAGATTCTTTTATGGTTTCAGTTTCACCATGTGGTGTGCATCCATATGTTTTTTGATAATCAAGAGATTTGTGAATTAGCAGGGGGGTGTAGCAGACGTAGTTCTTATCTGCATGTTTTTTCAACTCTTCCATGAAGTTAGGTGAAGGCTCTGAATCTTGATCAAGGAGTAGTAAATGCGAAAAAATGTGTTTTTTAGAATATTTTAAAAGCCGGTTAAAAGGTCTTGATAATCCTTGATTTTGGCTGTTTCTCACAAGTTGTGCGTTTGGAATTTTATTTACGAAATTGATGATTCCGGTCTCGTTTCTAGAGGCGTTGTCTATGAAATAGAGCAAATCAACGTTGTTTGCAATAGGGGCTAAACACTTCTTTAGTTGACAAATGTCGGGGTCGTGTAATATGACGGCTGCTAATATTTTCGGCATAATATGGACAATTTTAGATAATTATTTTTTGAATATCAGGGATTTAATTGCATTTATGTAAATAGGGAATGTTAATCTGTGCTTGAATAAGAAAAGCTCTATTTGAACGTCAAAGGAGAAATCTTTGAAAGAGTTCTTTTGAAGGTTGTTTTGAAATTCATCGCTTTTTATAATATGTGACAAATGAGAAGTTCTCGTCACAAATGATTCCTTATTTTGTGGGTGCATGTAGCAAGATTTCCAACTACAGAAGAACGATCGTATATATTCTTTGAAAAGTTCGCGAGAGAAATTGTGCTGCATCTTCTTTTCAAGTATGTTTAAAAAAGCAGTTGCTTTATAGAATGCATTGGGAATGAATTGCTGTGATGTGGATTCTGAATGTATTCGATAATAATACAAAACCTGGTTTAAATATGATATTTTATTTGCCTTTGCATAGGCGTTGATGTTGAAAATTCTGTCTTCGTTAATTTGTAATTCAGTTGGATAATAAATATGATTTTCTTTAATGAATGTTCGCGAAAATAGTTTGCATGAAACTAAAGATACGCTATAATATTTAGAATTTGCTGTAAAAATGCAATTTCTGCAAATATTGTGAATTTCAGAGGATTCTATTTTATTGATGCTTTGAGAAAATAGGGGCTCATGGTGATTATTGTTAGTTGTTTCTGCTTCCCACAAAACTATATCACTGTTATTTTCTTTTGCGTACTTGTACGTCTTTTCACAGGTTTCTTTTTCAATCCAGTCATCAGCATCTACGAAAGTTATGTATTCCCCTTGGACTTGATCAATGCCATGGTTCCTGGCTGTTGATACCCCTGAGTGTTTTTGCTGGAAAAACTTAAATCGGGGGTCCTTGATAGTGAATTCTTCGCAAATAGAGCGTTCCGCCGCCGGCGCGCCATCCGACACAATAATAAATTCACTTTCCTGTAATGTCTGAGCCATTAGCGAGTCTAAACAGGCTCGCAAGTATTCTAATGGAACTTTATAGACGGGAACTACAACGGAAACTTTTATCACTCGTCATCCTTTTTTTTAATTCCAAATTAAGGTGCCGGTTTTGATTAATAATTTGGATAATTTGATTGAAAAAATTTCATTTCTATAAGAAAGGTATAAAT
>JAHAZB010000004.1 GCA_018384175.1 Eubacteriales bacterium | reverse complement strand
ATATAATATTATACTATTTTACTTATGAGATGTCAAGTGATATAATAAGAATTATAAAGATTTGGAGGATGATATATGTTACCCGATCCTATATTCTTAAATATCCATATGTACGGTGTAATGATCGCCGTCGGCATATTGTGCGCATTTCTTGTGCTCTTTTATCTGACGAAAAAGAAGGGTGTAGATGTGAGATTTACAGATTTTATATTTTATAACGGAATCGCATCCATTGTTGTCGGCTTTGGCTTTGCCACGCTGTTCCAATCGACCTATAACTACATAAAAAATCCATCTGTGGGCTTTGAGCTGGGAAGCGGAATGACATTTATCGGAGGTCTTATCGGAGGTGTTGCTTGTTTCCTCGCGATATATTTCATATTCAGAAAGAAATACACGACAAGGCTGTATGAAGTCATTTCTTTGCTCCCGTGTAGTATTCTGATTGCCCACGCATTCGGACGTATCGGTTGCTTTTTTGCAGGGTGCTGTTACGGAAAGGAAACCGACAGCTTCCTCGGCGTACAGTTTCCCGACCTTCCACATCCCGTGCATCCTACGCAGCTTTACGAGGCAGCGTTCTTATTTGTGCTGTTCGCTGTGAGCGTATACCTCATTTTGAAAAAGGACTTCAAGCACAACTTGAGTCTGTATCTTATAGCATACGGCGTATTTCGGTTTTTAATCGAATATGTACGCGGAGATGATAGAGGCGAGCTTGTAGGCTTCGTATCTCCCTCACAGTTCTGGTCGATCTTTATGGCGGTAGCAGGTGTTGCTATAATATTCGTGATGAATCATGTTCTTGTTAAGGAGGCGAGAAATGAAAAAATATCTTAATCTCTTTTTGACGATGCTGAAAATCGGTCTGTTCACCTTCGGCGGCGGTTATGCTATGATCGCATTGCTTGAAAACGAGTTCGTATCCAAAAAGAAATGGCTTGAAAAAGATGAATTTTTGGATGTCACCGCGATAGCTGAATCCACGCCCGGCCCTATTGCCATCAATGCGGCAACTTACATAGGATACAAAAATTCTGGAGTGATCGGCTCAATGATTGCTACGCTTGGCATTTGTATTCCGTCTTTTGTTATTATCTATGCTATATCGCTGTTTTTAGATGCCTTTCTTTCATTGACATTGGTTGCGTACGCTTTCAAGGGGATTCAGATATGTGTGGTATATTTGATCCTTACAGCAGGGCTGAAGATGCTGAGGCAGATGAAGAAAACCGTATTTAATACCGTCATTATTTCGGTAACACTTATCAGTATGATCGTATTTTCATTATTTGCTGTAAAGTTTTCAACAATATTTTACATACTGATTAGCGGAGCCTGCGGTGTAGCGGTATATTTTCTCGGCAAGATCAGGAAGGAGGAAAAGCAATGATATATCTCAAATTGTTCTTAACCTTCCTTCAAATCGGTGCGTTTTCCTTTGGCGGAGGATACGGGATGATCTCTCTGATACGAGAAAAGGTTTTGATACACGGTTGGCTTACCGAGGAAGAAATGCTCAATATGATTGCCGTAGCTGAATCCACTCCCGGACCGATCGCGGTTAATATGGCGACCTTCGTTGGCTCGTCACAAGGCGGTTTCCTTGGTGCGATCCTTGCTACGCTGGGTGTGGTATTGCCGTCATTTATTATCATTCTCATAATTGCAGCCCTGATACGCAACTTTATGAAATATGCGGGAGTAAAAGCGTTTCTCGGCGGTATCCGTCCTTGTGTTGTTGGCTTGATACTCGCAACGGCAATCACGATGTTTATGAGTACGGCAATCGGATTCAGTGGTATAGGAGATACACTTACCACAGATTTTAATGGCATTATTATATTAGTCATATTGATATTAATCAATATTGTAGCAAAGCTTGCATTGAAGAAAAAACCAACACCTATATTGATGATACTCATATCGGCAGGTCTTGGTATGCTGATGTATTCACTATAAGGATTTTGATAAACAAATTCCAATTTGTCGGGATGATAAAAGCGAGGGCTGACGAAAAACAATCGTCAGCCCTCAAAATTTGAGTCGCAGAAAACATGCTAAGAAAAGTCAATAGTTTTTTTGAAAATAATTGAGAAAAATTTTGAGGTAACAGAAGCAACACCAAAAGGGCGAAAAAGGGGTAAATTTTTTCGCCCGAGAGATATTCGGTTGTATGTAATCAGAGTTCTAATTCACGGTAGAGATCGGTGACTTTACCTTTCCGACATTGACAATCAGGCAGAAGCTATGTTTATTCGGCTGGTAAAAGAAATGGCAGAAAAGCAAGGTGTAACCGAAGCACTTAAAGCTGAAAATCAAATGGAGTGGGTTGGGCGGATGAACAATATCTGTAATCAAGCAACAGAATTTGTAAACGCTGAACTTATATATAATTAAATAGATATGACAAATCGCCTGCCAAGATGTTTTGGCAGGCGATTTTACTTTTACTTGATCTCAGTTTTCCAAAGTCCGTGAAGGTTGCAGTAAGCATAAACTGCAACAGGTTTATCTTTGCCGGTGCAAAAAGTAGCTTCCGGTGTATCGCCAGGCCTAAAGGTTCTCCGCTGACCGCCATTCTCAATTTCAAGGTAAATCCACTGAATATAATGCTCCTCGGTCATGGGATGGGTTGTTTCGCCGACTCTTACATAAATGGAACCGTCTTCCAAATTCACAAAAGGCAAGTGCTTTTCTCCCGCCGCTTCGGTGGTGTTGGGAACCAGCGCCTCCATCTTCTGTCCGCAGCACATCATAGGAACCCCTGCATCGTGAATAAGACCAATTAAGTTACCGCAATGGCGGCAAATATAAAACTTTTCTCTCATTTTTCATTCACCTCAATAATTTTCTTTACGAACTTCAAAATAAGCTTGCGGATGCTTACATACAGGACATATTTCGGGAGCTGTAGTACCAACAACGATATGTCCGCAGTTGCGGCATTCCCAAACTGTTACACCGGACTTTTCAAATACTGCTCTGGTTTCAACATTTTTAAGAAGAGCACGGTATCTTTCCTCATGTGCTTTTTCAATAGCGGCAACACCACGGAATTGCTCAGCCAAATCGTGAAAGCCTTCTTCATCTGCTTCTCTTGCCATACGATCATACATATCAGTCCACTCAGCATTTTCGCCTTCAGCTGCATGGAGCAGGT
>JAHAZB010000009.1 GCA_018384175.1 Eubacteriales bacterium | reverse complement strand
TAACACAAAAATACAAGTTGATTATACAACAAAAACTAAAAATTTTCAACTGGTTTTTCCAATTAATTTTGAAATTAATATTCCGGCAGATGATTCGGTACGCTTGCTAAGCAATGTATTGGAGGAAATTGATTACACAGAGTTGTATGGAGCGTATTCTCGTAAAGAGAAAATTTGTGCAGTGTCACCGAAGAATCTTTTTAAAATCCTTGTGTATGCATATATGAATAATTTGTATTCATCAAGAGATATTGAGACTGCGTGCAAAAGGGACATAAACTTTATGTATCTTCTGGAAGGGGCAAAAGCGCCTGACCATAATACAATAGCCAGATTCAGAAGCACAAGATTGAAAAATATCATTGATAATCTTTTTGGTCAAGTTGTCTTGCTGCTTAAAGACTATGGTGAGTTATCCTGTGAAAATCTTTTTGTTGATGGTACAAAGATAGAAGCAAATGCAAATAAATATACTTTTGTATGGAAGAAAACAATATTGAAAAACCAAGCAAAATTGCAAGATAAAATGCACAAAGAATTACCTGCTCTTCTTGATAAGTATGGGTTAAAATGTATCTGGCAGAAGATATTAAAGCAAAAAGATTAAAGAAATTCATAGATAAACTTAATAAAATTAAATCAACAATAGCTTTTGTATCGGGAATAGGAAAACGCAAAACAGATTTTCAAAGAGACTACGAGTTACTTTCAGATTGGTATGAACGTGAGAAAAAGTATGAATACTATCTCCGCAGAATGAAAGACAGAAATAGCCTTTCTAAAACAGATGAAAGTGCGACATTTATGCTCCTTAAAGAAGATCATATGAGAAACTCACAACTTAAGCCTGCATACAATGTTCAGATTGCTGTTGATGCAGAATATATCGTAGCAACAGAGATATTCAATGATAGCCAACCGTCAGGGGCAATTTATGCATGAGATAAAAGCGGCGTAAAAAGAGAAAATCAAAATTGAAAAGTTCGTAAAATGACGAGCTTCGTTTTGTGTACGCAAAATTCAGATAAATTTTAAAAGTTATCCACATTTTGGGCGGAAAAAGAGGGCGTTGCCTCAATTCAGTGAAAATTCACTTATTGAGAACACGCCCCTTTCGTTTAATAAAATTACTCAATAGCAATTTTGCTTGTTGTATCAAGTTTTTTCTGTTCTTTTTTCGGAAGAACAATGGTCAAAACACCTGATTTATATTTTGCTTTTACGTCTTCGGGAGTAACATCTCCGACATAAAAGCTCCTTGTACAAACACCGGCATAGCGTTCCTGTCTTAAAACTCTGCCTTTTTTGTCTTCTTCGTTCTTGTCAAGACCTTTTTCGGCACTGATTGTGAGATAACCGTCCTTCACATCAAGGCTAATCTCATCTTTCTTGAAGCCCGGCAAATCAACGGCAATTTCATATGCACCGTCTTTTTCGTGAATATCGGTCTTCATCAAATTTCTTGCGTGCTTTCCGTACAACGGATTATGTGCTCCGAAGAAACCTCCGTCAAAGAAATCATCAAACATATTTTCTCCAAAAATACTCGGTAACATAAGTCATTCCTCCAATTTAATATATTGTATTTTATATATAAAATCTTGCACTGCGGTTATGTCGCATCGCAGGATATTTTCTGTTTACTTTATATTATTACTCACTCATTGGACTCACTCCATTTCTTATCTTTTAACTATATTATACAATTTTCTATTGAAAAAACAATAAGTTCGTGGTACAATAAATATATAGTGTTTTGTGCTGTCTGCACAATAAAAAAAGGAGTGATGCGGATGAGTAAACATAAATGGGAGAACTGCATCGTTCAACCGCTTATAAACGAATTTTTTGAACAGGATGATATAAAAAAGCTTGCCGAAGATGTGGGAATTTTGCTTAAATGTCCGCTGTTAATAATAGATGAAACATTTCATATTGTCGCACATTTCAGTCCGCCCATTTTTTTCGACAGACTTTTTAAGGATGCGATTGCTTGCGGTATGATTACATATGAAATCGGTGCGATTATAAGCAAAAATGATGCCCTTTGTGCGGGAGAAGCCGACTATATTAAATTGGATGAGAGCGCATACAAGAGGCGTTTTGCACCGCTTATCAGCACAGGCGTAAGGCTCGGATATTTAATCTGCATTGATGCCGATGGGCATTTGCAGGAAATTTCGCCGGAAATTTGGCAACAAATCGAAATGATACTGTCCAAACAGTTATTTATTGAAGCAAGCAGGCAGGACAAACCGTTTGAAACAACAGAGGAAATACTTATGCATTTGCTTGGCGGCGGTTTTCCGTCCGAGTCGTATTTTCGACTACAAACGGCAAATACATATTTGGCAGATTTCAAGCCTACGGCGTTTGCCCTTATTGACCTTACGGTTTACAACAATGAATATGCGGGAAAACGGCATCTGAAAGAGGAAATTGGGCGGCATTTTGCCAATTCACACGATTTTGTGTATAAAGGTGATGTGTTTCTTTTTCTGCACAGCGAGCACGATATAAATATATTTTCCGAGCTTGCAAAGGAATTTGGCTTAAAAGTAATCATATCCGACCCGATAAACAGATTATTTGATCTGCCGAAGCTTTATCGCACCGCACACGAAGCTCTTGAAATGCTTATTGAGGCTGACTTTGGCAATATGTTCGTATCATCTGTCGCAAATTTGAGAACGCCGTTGATGCTTAAAAATTTATCGCACAGAAAAGACCTTATTCCGCCAAAGCTTATAAGTCTTGCGGAGCACGATATGTCAAAGGACACAATGTATTTGGAAACGCTCTATTATTATCTGATAAGCAACCGATCGCTGAAAAAAACCTGTGACGCTTTATTCACACACCGCAATACCGTTTTGTACCGTATCCGCAGGATACAAGAGGATTTTTTGATTTCGCTTGACGATTATGCGATGCACACTGAATTGTTACTCGGCTCTGCATTATTGTTATTTGAAAGCAAAGGCGCTGCTTTCTTTACGAATATTAAAAATAATTAAAAAAGGAATGATTTATAATGAAAGAAAACAGAAAACTATTAAAAGAAGTGCTGAAGGACATTCGGCACGATATGACCGATGAAGAAGTTTTGAATCTTTTGGCTGACAGTAAAATTTCAATAAGTCCAAAAAATGAAAAAGAGAAATATACACTCGGACAGCGTGCCGCCGATAAAATCGCTAAATTTGCCGGGAGCTGGGCGTTTATATTTTCGTTTACGGGCGTTCTTATACTGTGGATGGCAGTAAATGCTGTGCTTGCTGCCAAAGCATTTGACCCGTATCCGTTTATCTTGCTTAACTTGGTTTTGTCCTGCGTGGCTGCCATTCAAGCGCCGCTTATTATGATGAGTCAGAACAGGCAAGAGGAAAAAGACCGTCACCGTGCCGAAAATGATTATAAAGTCAACATTAAAACCGAAATTATGATAGAGGATATTTTTGATAAGATTACGGCAATTTTGAAAAAGCAATCGGAAATGGAAAAGCAACTCGGCAATATACAGAATGAAAATAATATCGAACATATGAAAAAGTAGATACTGTATAATTTTCCCGTAGTTGCAATTATATATAACTATTTATAAAACACCATCCAAAGTATCTCTTAATGAATCAAGTATACTATAGTCTATAGGTTGAGACACGCCCTTTTTGCTATTCTGCATATTTCTTAAAATTCTCAGCTTGTTCCAAAACTTCTTTATATACATCATCAATGGTAACGGGCGGATAACCATATTCATCAAGGATGACAGCTAAATCAAATTGCAGATTTGCTTTTATATCTTCTCGCACTAAATAATCCGTATATTTTGATTTGTCGTCAATGATCTTTTTGATTTCTTTGGAAAGTTCTATCATTTTATCTTCATGATATTCAAACTCATACTTCTTTGCAACAGCCTTCAAAATATCGTAAAAAGCCTTTTCTTCATAGTCAATACCCATACGCTTGAAAGAATCCTTTTCCTGCTTTAAGTCCTCTAAAAGCTGTGAAAGCTGCTCAGCAACATCGTCAAGAACTTCATTTGCATAAGCCTCATCACGACGGCGATTATTGTATTCGTCAACTACCTTGTTCATTCTGTCTGTGAATTCTACGCCCATTATTTTGTTAACCTTTTTAAATTCCTCAATTGCTTGGGACAATAGTTTTTGCAGCAATTTAATTTTAGTATTCGGAAGCTGAATAGCATTGATTTTATCAATATATTCATTGCTGAATATATCGACAGAAATATGCTTGCCGGTTTCAAATAGTTCCTCAATGCCGTCTGACTGTATTGCACCCTCCAAAAGTTCACGAACACGTGCATTCATTTGAGCAATATCCGGTGCATAACCCTTTGTCATTTTAAAAAGCACACTACGAACTGCACAGTAAAAATGAATGTAATCTCTGTCATCATCGGTAAGCGAATCGCTCGAACTGCATAAATTAAATGCTTGCTTCATTCTTCTGACCGCAGCCATAAACCTCAGTTCCATTTCTTCAGATAACTGAACATATTCAACGGCTCTTTTAAGACAATCAAGCTGCTCTTTCGGAGTGCCTGAGAAAAAGCTCCTACTGTTAAAATGACTAAACATTTGTCCGAGAACTTCTAATTGGTCTTTAACAATAGTAATGGACTGTTCCACGCCCTCAAATTCTTCGGTTTCAAAGTTGGTATATTTTTTGAGAGCCATATTCATATTCTTTTTAATACCGATATAGTCAACAATTAATCCCTTGTCCTTACCCTCATAAACTCGGTTGACACGAGAAATCGTCTGTATTAAAGTGTGCTGTTGGATTGGCTTATCTATGTAAATAGTATCAAGCGAAGGTACATCAAAACCTGTAAGCCACATATCGACAACAATAGCAATTTTGAAGTTGGATTTTATATTTTTAAACTGTCTGTCAAGCTCCTTGCGGTCTTCCTTTGTGCCAAGCATATCGAAAAGCTCTTTTTCGTCATCCTTGTTGCGCGTCATAACCATTTTGATTTTTTCAATAGGCTTTAATTCTTTCTTGTCTTTCTCTGATAGAGTAACACCATCATCACAAGCCTTCTTTTCAGCCCACTCAGGTCGCATTTCAACGATGATTTTATACAAACTGTATGCGATGTTTCTGTTTGCACAAACAAACATAGCCTTTCCTGCGACAGTTGCACCCTCTACTACACGGGTTTCATAGTGATTTATAAAATCTTCCGCAACAGCACGGAGTCTGTCAGGATCTCCGATAATTACTTCGAGATTTGCAACAGCCTTTTTGCTTTCTTCTATCTGATATTCGTTTGCACCCTCAAGCTCGCACTTTGCATAGTATTCTTCAATTTCTCTTATCTTGTCCTGATTGAGCGTTACCTTTGCGGCTCTGCCGTCATAAACAAGGTTAACTGTGATTCCGTCACGTACAGCTTCGGTCATTGTGTAAGCATCCACAACACTGCCGAACACTTCAATAGTGCCGTCAACGGGTGTTCCCGTAAAGCCTACATAAGTAGCATTAGGGAGTGAGTCGTGCAAATATTTTGCAAAACCATAACTGTATTTTACACCGTCATCTGTAATTGTTGTTTTTCTGTCAAGGTTAATCTGACTTCTGTGTGCTTCATCTGAAATACAAATAACATTTGCCCGGTCAGTGAGCAGACTCAAATCCTCTGTAAACTTCTGAATGGTGGTTAAATACACACCGCCGCTTTCGTTATTTTGCAGACAGGTTTTTAGCTGCTCTCGTGATTCTATGCTGATAATGTTTTCGTCACCAATATATTTTTTAGAGCCTACAAATTGTTTTGATAATTGGTCGTCAAGGTCTGTTCTGTCAGTAATGATAAGAATAGTTGGACTTGAAAAATGAGTGCTTTTCATGAGCATACGGGTTAAGAACATCATTGTGTAGCTTTTTCCGCATCCCGTTGCACCAAAATATGTGCCACCTTTACCATCACCATTTGGGCGAAGATGTTCCTTGATGTTTTCAAACAGCTTATTTGCTGCAAAAAACTGCGGATAACGGCATACAACCTTTAATTCCTTGTCCGAATCATCAGGGAAGTAAATAAAATCCTTTATTACAGAAAGTAAACGGTCTTTTCTGAATAATCCCTTAATCATAGCTGTAAGGGAGCTGATTCCGTCAAGCTCTTTGTCTTCTGAGTTGACTTTTCTCCACGCATAGAAAAACTCATAAGGACTAAAGAATGAACCATATTTGTTGTTTGCTCCATCGCTGATAACGATAAATGCGTTGTATTTGAAAAGCTCCGGTATATCTCTGCGATAGCGGACTGTAAGCTGCTTGTATGCATCCATTATTGTGGTGTTTTCCTTAACTGCACTCTTAAATTCAAGCACAACAACCGGAATACCATTTATAAATATAATTCCATCAGGAATACGGCAGTCATGTTCACCTGTACCGTATTTTATCTCAAACTGATTTACTACTTTAAAAATATTGTTTTCAGGAGTGTCAAAGTCAATAAGCTGAATAAAAAGGTCTTTTTGAGTTCTGTCCTCACGGTTGAAGATAAAACCGTCTGAGATCATTTTATATACAGCTTTATTTGCTTCGTATATAGAGCCGGAAATGTTTTTGAGCATCAAAACAATACTATCAACCTCACTTGCGGTGATACCGTCTTTACTATATTTATTATACAAATATTGCTTTAGATCATCACAAAGAAGTATTTCTGTTCTTTCTCTGTGGATTTTATCGCCTCGTATGTATTCGTATTGTTCTTCTTCAAAAAGCTCCATAATGGACATTTCTAAAGCGTGTTCATTGAAATTTGTCATTATGTTTCACTCCTTATATAGTGCAAGTATAAAATTTATTAAAACCTAATCGGAATTTGTGATTTGCGTATAGTATAATTGTCAACCTTGATTTTTTTCTTATCAAACAATTCCATCACACTTTGTTTGGCAATTTTAAATTCCGTCATAGGAGAGATGGTAACATTATTTATTGCATCGTTTTCAATTGGTACGTTTAAAAATGGTATTACCAAACCATTTTTAGTGCAAAAATCTTCAAATATTCCATTAAATCCAAACTTAACTTCAGCTTCTTTTTCGCTATGAGGTATCAGATTTTTGTTAATTTCAACAACTATTCTGAATTCCTTTTCGTGTGCAAAACACGGATGTTTATAAAATGCACCACGTGATTCTATGTATTGCCGTATAAGTTCTTGACCAATTAACAAGTACCGATTCGCAAATAAATCCTTTTCTTTATTAGTGTCCCATAGACCAATGTGTTCTTGCATAAAATGTTCACGACTTTTCAAAAAGATCTCAATTGCTTTGTACTGCTCTTTAACATCATAAATTACATTTC
>JAHAZB010000003.1 GCA_018384175.1 Eubacteriales bacterium | reverse complement strand
TTCTTACGGAGATAGCACATATATTGAGCAAGCTTGAAAACATAACAACTATTCTTGATGTCGGATGTGGTGAAGGATATTATTCCCGAAAAATCAAAGAACTATTTCAAGTAGATATAGTTGCTTTTGATATTTCAAAAGATGCCATTTCCATTGCTTCAAAAAGAGATGGTAGTAAGTCTATAAAGTGGTTTGTGGGTGATTTGGGAAATATGCCAATTAGAGACCACTCCGTAGACTGTATACTGGACATATTTACACCAGCTAACTATTTGGAGTTCAATAGAGTTCTGACGGATAGCGGCTATATTGTAAAGGTTATTCCTGGAAAAAAACATCTGATGGAGTTCAGAAACATTGCAAAAGAACATTTGAAAAATCAAGAGTATTTCAATGAGAATGTGATTAACTATTTCAAGAAGCAGTATTCTGTTATTTACCAAAAAAGGGTTTCAGAAGCATATGAAATGCCTTTAGAGGATATTAAAATTTTTGCAGATATGACCCCACTGTTCTTCCATGTAGATAAAGCTGAGATTGATTTCAAAAAGCTAAAAACTTTGACGATTGATGCAGAGATATTTGTGGGAAGTTTATAACACTTGAAACTTCCGGTTTATAAAAATGCAAATAAAATCTCCGTTTAAAATTTTTTGACTGCACAGCAATTTCATTATACAATGAAAACAGCAGAAATGCAGAATATATTTTGAAACGGAGGTTTTTCTATGATTAAAAAAGTATTAGCGGTAGTCTTGGTAGCGGTATCTGTTATTCTCCCTTGCGGAGCGAGAGCTGCAAGCACAGACCAATTTGAGGGGCATTGGGAACTTGACACAACACGCACGGTTATCTTTGCTTCAGACGGAGGTACATATATCCACCCTGCCCAACAAGAAATAGGGACAGTAATTTGTCTTGATGAGTATGTTCCTATAAAAGACGGATACATATTTGACGGGTGGTATTCAGATCCACGAACAAAGGAGCAGCAAGTAACCGAGGTAACACTCAATGAAAATATTGTAGTGTTTGCAAAGTGGATTGACGACGGAATGCCGAAAGCAGCTCCCGAAGTGCCTGTTATTGCATCAACAGAAGAAATCCTTGCATACGGCAATTACATTGATGAAGCAACAGGTGTTCCCGTTACTGCGTTATGGGTACAGCAAAACGCAAGACTAAATGAGCTGATGCAGATTTACAATCAAAATTTTAATAAGTAATACAGACAGAGGGTGTGTTCTAATAAGAGCCGCCCTCTTTTTGTATGCAAAGGAGGCGGTTTCTTTGGATTTATGGAAAATCAGAGGTGACACAAGTTGAACAGACAGGAAAACAATAAAACCCTTATAATTCTGTTTATCTGTGCAGTCCCCGTTATAATATGGCTTGCCTTGATAATTGCAGGCTGTTATGAGCAGGATATAAAGCTGTTTGAATTGCTTGACCGATTGACCGTTGCGGTAAACAATCCCACACATATTGTTTTTAATGAGTATAGCCTAAAAGCCGTACTCATTTTTTTGTTTTTCTATGCAATGGGTATCGGTGTGTATTTTTCGTCAAGAGAAAACCGCCGTCCCGGTGAGGAACACGGCTCAGCTCGTTGGGGCAATGTCAAAAGTATTGTACGCAGATATGCGGATAAAAACAGCTCATCAAATATCATTCTCACACAGAATATGCGGCTCGGCTTAAATGCTAAAAAGCACCGCCGTAACCTTAATGTGCTTGTGGTCGGCGGCTCCGGTGCGGGTAAAACAAGGTTTTACGCAAAGCCGAATTTGATGCAGTGCAATACCTCTTTTATTGTGGCAGATCCAAAAGGCGAGATGCTCCGTAGCATTGCACCACTGCTAATTGAGAAAGGCTATGACATCAAGGTTTTTAATCTGATTGAGCCGGAAAACTCGGACGGCTACAACCCGTTTGTGTATATCCGTAAGGATGAAGATGTTATAAGGCTAATTTCAAATCTTATTCAGAACACCACACCTAAGAACGCACAGCAAAACGATCCGTTCTGGGAGAAGTCGGAAATTGCTCTTGACTCTGCCCTTATGCTCTATCTTCTGCACGAAGCGCCACCGGAGGAGCAGACCTTTGAAATGCTGATGTTCTTAATTGAGAACGCAGCGACGGTTGAAGATGATGAGGACGGGTATCAATCGCCTGTTGACATTCTCTTTAACGGGCTTGAGGAGGAAAAGCCGGAGCATATTGCCGTAAAGCAGTATAAAATATTCAAGCAAGCCAGCGGCAAAACAGCGAAAAGCATACTCATATCCGCAGCGGTGCGGCTTGCGGCATTCAATCTGCCGGAGATAGCTAAAATGACATCATACGACAACCTTGATATAGGCAGTCTCGGAGAGAGAAAAAGAGCTATTTTTTGTGTAATTCCCGATAATGACAATTCCTTTAATTACCTTGTCGGTATGCTTTACACACAGGCGTTTCAGGCATTGTATTTCAATGCTGACAGCAATCACGGCGGAGAGCTTCCCGTTCCGGTACATATTGTGATGGATGAGTTTGCCAATGTTGCACTCCCGGATAACTTTGAGCGAATACTTGCAACAATGCGCTCACGCCGTATTTCCGTATCAATTATAATACAGAATATGGCACAGCTGAAAGCACTTTTTAAGGATTCGTGGGAAAACATCACGGGCAACTGCGACACACTTCTCTATCTCGGCGGCAACGAGCAGAGTACGCACGAATATATTTCAAAAATGCTCGGCAAGGAAACCATTGACACACGAACAAGAGGTATCACAAAAGGACAGCACGGCATTTTGCTATCAAATGCCCGCTTGTTAGTGGCTGATGCCCCTAATACCCCGCCTGTCGGCATACAGAAAGAGGTGTTTATATATGGAAAGAAACACGGCTGTATTGGTGCGTCTTTCTCAAAAAGAGAAAGAACATTTAAAAACACAAGCTGCTGCCTGTGCCCTTAAAATGGAGCCGTATATCCGCAAGCTGATTATGGGAAAAGAAATTCGTCCCCGTCCGCCTGATGAATATGTAAAGCTGCTGCGTGAGATAAATGCTGTGGGCAACAACATAAATCAGATAGCGCATATCGCAAATGCCGAAAGACATATTTCAGCAGATAAAATTGAAGAAGTCCTCAAAATGCAAGATGAAATTATGCGGCTTGTAAGGAGTGTGCGCTGATGGCAATTACAAAAATATGGTCGGTCAAATCAAGACTTGACACAAGCCTTAAATACATTGCAAATCCCGACAAGACGACTTTGCAGCCTGACATTGAAGCAGTCGAGGGCGTAATCAAATATATCAAGAACAATGACAAGACGGAACAATGCAAGTATGTGAAAGCGTACAACTGCACAATAGACAAAGCATTCTCGGAAATGATGGAAACGCAAGAGTTTTTCGGAAAAGTCGGGCGCAAAAATTCCGTTCTAGCCTATCACTTGGTACAGTCCTTCAAGGACTTTGAAACAACGCCGGAGATTGCTCATAAATGCGGACTTGAGCTTGCAGAGCGTTTGTTTGCGGATAAATATGAGGTTGTTGTTGCAACGCATCTTGACCACAAGCATTTGCATAATCACTTGCTCATAAACGCTGTTTCCTATGTTGACGGAAGCAAATACAGAAATAATTTTAAGGACTACTTTATAGACATTCGAGGAATATCAGACGCAATCTGCCGTGAAAACTGTCTGTCGGTAATCGAACATCCCAAACGCCGGGGTATGCATTACGGCGAATGGCTGGCGTTAAAAGAAGGCAGACCGACCATCCGTGGCAGTATCCGCAGGGATATTGACGAGATTATCAAATGCTCCTACACGATGGAGCAGTTTTGGCAGAACTTAAAAAAGCGTGGGTTTGTCGTTCACCGCAAGGGACCGAATATCAAATACACCTCCATCATCGCTCCGAATGCAAAACGCCCGATGCGCCTTGATAATCTCGGTGAGGGTTACAGCGAAGCAGAGATTTTGGAAAGAATTATTGCAACCCGTAACGGTATTATTACGGCTGCACCGTCCGGGATGCCGAAAAAGCAATATAAATTACGAGGCAGTCTTAAAAATGTCAAGGGTAAAAAATTAAAAGGATTTATGGCACTCTATTTCCACTACCTATATCTGTTCAAAAAAATACAGCGTAAGCAGACACCGCAGAGGGTGTCATTTTTTATGCGTGAGGAGATGATAAAGTTTGACCGCTATCAGAAGCAATTCAAATTTTTGTTTTCACACGATATTGAAACGGGCGAACAGTTACAGAAATATCAGCAAAGCAAAGAGGCTGAAATTGATATTTTAATTACACAGCGTAAAAAGCTGTACGATGAAAGGACTGATGAAAATTGTGATGAGGTCAAGGAAAAAGCGAAAGCAATCAATACGGAGCTTAACGAACTCCGGAAGGAAATCAGAATGTGCAAAGCCATTTTCAAAGACTCATATAAAATTGCCGAGAAACAACGGCAGGCTATGGCTTTGCAGGAACAAGCAGATAAGGAGCTGATGAAAGATGAACACAAGCGGCGAAGTCGCTGATTTAATGGTAAAGGAAGGCATACAGATTACCGAGTCGGCAGTAAAGCTGACCGCACTCGGTGCAAAAAATCTTGCCGCTATCGTAATGGCGCTGGTAAAGGATGACGGAAAGACCGAGGGTGTTGCAAAGCTCAAGCAAATGCTTAAAACAGGCAAGCAGCTTTGTATTATGCAGATTAAAGAATCCGATTTGAAAAAATTCAATACCGAAGCGCATAACTACGGCATAATGTACCGCCCTGTTGCGGATAAGACGAACGACAACGGCTTATGCGATATTATCGCCTTTCAAGATGATATTCCAAGGCTTAATTACATTATGGAAAAGCTCGGATATTCCGCACCCGAACAGGAGGTTGAGCCGGAAGCACCGGAACAGCCCGAAACACCGGTGAATGAAGAACACACAAAGGAAAAGGATGATTCTTCAAAAAACCGACAAACCCGTGCGGAGAAAACAAGCGAAAATCCGCACGGGAGCAAATCTACCTCATTCGAGGGTACGGCAAAAACGGACAGCGGTACTAAACCCTCAGTGCGTAAAAAAATTGAGGAGATAAAAGCCGAACAATCGAAAAAGAAAAAGGCTGCTCCCGAAAAGGAAAAGTCCGTTCAGCATACTCAGCCACACAATGGCAATCGTAAAAAGAAAAAGAACAAACAGAAAGGCAGGGGTTAATTTTGAAAATCAAATATACACGCTATCGGGAGCCGCCGTAAATTATGGCGGCTTTTCTGATACATGTCAATAACTTTGCACTTTTACAAAAAAAATCTTATTTATAAGCGAAATTATTTTGTAAATTTGGTCTATAAAATTTGATATATTCATCATAAAACTTCTTTCTCCAAGGGTGATTCCAAGCAGGT
>JAHAZB010000136.1 GCA_018384175.1 Eubacteriales bacterium | reverse complement strand
AACTACATCAACTCTACATTTGAGGAAATAGAAAGCAGTCTATCGGCTACACTGTCAAAACTAACCGATTACTCCCTTCAGTTTATTGGCTACAAAAATATTAAAAATGAGTTAATTGCCAAGCAGTACAATCATGATACCAGCTCTGGTTCTGTAATCAGCTTCTTTGACAGCATACTTACAAGTAGCGATTTTATCGAATCAATCGAATTTATTTTGTCAGATGGTGATAAATACTCTGCAAGCAAGGATAACATCAAACTTTCATTAACCGACAAAAGTTTTTTTGAAAATCTTTCATCAAGATATTTCAGAATGACTTATTTGGTGGACAATGACAATACATACTACGCTTTTGCAAAACAAATATACAGCTATGACCGAAACTATATATTCGGTAGTATTGTGTTCTATGTAAATGAAAGCTTTTTCAAGACCTTCACTACATCAACATCACCTTCGGATGTATTGTTTTTTATAAGCGAAAATGATAAAATAATTTCTCATCCTGATATAAGCTATCTCGGTGCAAAGCTATATCTTCCAAAGGATTTTATGGGTTATGGTGATGAGCCTGCTGCAAACAGCAACTATACATACGCAACCCACACAATTAACAACCGCTCTTTAGAAAATCAGTTACAGATCACCTGCATTCTATCAAACAATGCTGTCCTAAGTACAATGAATAAGGTTATTCTTTTCCTGATACTTCTGCTGTTTTTTACTACTGCAATTGCTGTTATCATAGCAGTTTTACTTTCAAGGGGTCTTACGTACCGAATCAGTAATCTGCAAAATAAGATGAAGGATTATGTTCTGGATCACGATAATTTCAACGAAATTGTTCCCTCAAATGAAATAGGCATACTGGAAACCAATTTCAATAATATGGCACACGAAATAACTGCTCTCGTTAATAATCTGAAAGAAGAAAAGGAAAAGCAAGTCGAATATGAAATAACTGCACTGCAATCCCAGATAAATCCGCATTTTATCTATAATGTACTTGATTCAATCAGTTGGAAAGCCAAGCAAAATAGTCAATATGAGCTTGACGATATGATTGTAACCCTTGCTAAGTTTTTCAGAATAGGTCTTCACAGAGGGGAAAGCATAATAAATATTTACGATGAAATTGAGCATGTAAAAAGTTACCTTAAAATAGAAAAAATACGCTTTCCGGAGCTATTTGAAGTTTCCTACGATATTGATAATGAAATACTCAAATACAAAACTGTAAAAATCATCCTTCAGCCTGTTGTGGAAAATGCTATAAAACATGCATTTTGCGACCTTGAACAAAAGCCGGGACATATAAAAATAAAAGGATACCTGTCCGGCACAGATATATTCTTTGAGGTTTATGACGATGGATGCGGTATGGATTTTGACAATATCCCTTATACAAAATCCAAAGGCTACGGAATCATAAATGTCAACAAGCGAATACAACTTCGCTACGGAAGCTCATACGGAATAACCTACTCCCCTAACCCTGAAAGCAAAGGAACGAAAGCAACCATAAAGATAAAAGCCGATTTGAACTAACAAATCGGCTTTTTATTTTATCTTACAAGTCTCAATGTAATAACTTCAAAACCACCAAATTTCAAATTGACAGTATTATTACTTGTTTGGGCATCACAAATATTATTTTCAAGCATATCGGTAACAACGGCTTTCTTAAAGTCCATGTTTACCGTCAATTCGCAATTTGTATAGCTGTTGTATGCCTCGTACATACGAACAATTATATCACCCGAACCATCCTCTGCTGTTTTAACTGTATCAATTATTACATTGTCACAGTTTATTCTGAAAATACTTTTTGTTTCTGCTTTTCCCATAGAGCATACAGGCTTAACATTCAGACACAGTGCTTCTTTTTGTATTCCGCTGTCAAAAAGAGAATCTCCAAACACATACAAAGAATATGTGAAGTCGTGTATGCCCTTGTCTGCATTCAAATCCGGAGCTGACGGAGATTTTAACAAAGTCAGACTCATTCTTCCATCGTCAGCACTTATGCCGTATTTAGAGTCATTGATAATACCAAAACCTCTCTTTTCTTCCTTCAATACCGACCACTTGTGCTGACATACCTCGAATCGTTCCTTATCAGACAATCTGGTTTTATGATTTGGACGCTTGATATATCCGTATTGAATTTCAGAAATCATTTCGTCTGTATGAATATTACTATTGAAATCAACCTTCAATAGCTTGTGAGTTTCTTTCCAATCTATATTGGTCGTAAAATCTACTCTTCTTGAATCTCTTTTCAAAGAAATTCTTTGTTTTATTACTGACTTCCCTATTGTTCTTTCTGTGTCAATATATGAAATCAACTCTCCCTCATAAACTGCAGTTATCTTCACATTGTTTTCCACTGAAACTTCGCACTTTTCATAAAAACTGTCAAGATCCCATGCATCAAAGAATGTAGGCATATCCCTGTACATTCTGAACTTGTTTGATGCTTCCTGCAAGAACTCTATGCCTTTTTCTTTATCAAAAACGCTGACAAGCTCTGCTTTTTCGTCGAATACGCATCTAATAAGCTCATTTTCAAGGATAACTGTTTCTTTTTGAACTGCTGACCTACACTCACCCTCCGTCTTAAAGAAGGTCTTATACCCCATACTTGGAATTAATACCTCAGCATATATTTTACCATCAATACTTTGAACAGGCACCTTGTTACCATTCTCATCTGCAATAGCAGCAAATCCACCCGGCAACTCAATTACAGCGATTCTTTCAAATCCAAGTGAATTGAAAACGGTAATAGCATTATCATCTGCCGAAACAAGCTTTTGCACAGAATCCGAAATAATACCTGCACATTTTTCTATGACATTTTCATAGCTTTTTTCTGCTCTCTCATAAACAGCACCAATGGAAGTACCCGGAATGATATCGTGGAAATCATTAAACAGAACTTCTTTCCATAAAGCATCGGTTTCATTTTTATTGATTGAATCAGCTACGGAAGACCACAGCTCTGCATCTCTTAGTGCAAATTCACTCTGTCTGCACAGCTTCTTTGTTTTCGCTTGGGATGTGTATGAGCCTCTATGTGCAGGATAATACATTTCACCCACATATCTGTCGGTAACTGTATATTTTTCCTCAACATCCTTAAAGAATTCATTTGGAGTTTTCATTTCAACCTTTGGAAGTCCCTCAAGATTTTCTTCTCTATCCGCATATTCCAGATGAATTCTTGTTGCACCGCCACCGCCGTCTCCGTGACCGAAAGGATAAATTCTTGCAGGAACATTTTCTTTATCTATGCAGGAATCCCATTTTTCAAAAACCTTGCTTGGAGTCAGCTCTGTTGCATATTCCTGGAACATATGTGTAAGAACCTTTGTTCCGTCAATTCCCTCCCACATAAAGTTGTTATACGGGAACTCAACACCGCCGTTATACATCCACGGCACCTTTGCATTGATAAAATAGTTCACTCCGCATTTCTTCATTATCTGCGGAATTGACGCACTGCATCCGAATATATCAGGAAGCCACAGAATTTCGCTTTCTTTACCAAATTCATCCTTAATAAATTTCTTGCCGAAGATAAACTGCCTTACCAGATTTTCTCCCGATGGGATATTAGTGTCGGATTCAACATACATTCCGCCTTCAACTATGATTTTGCCGTCACTTACCGCTTTTTTCACTCTTTCATAAAGCTCAGGATATTCATTTTTCACGGTTTCTAAAATCCAAGGCTGACTCTGCAGATAAATATAGTTATCATACTCCTCGATAATTTTCAGCTGATTCCCTAATGTTCTTGCAGACTTTCTTCTTGTTTCATTTTTTGTCCATAACCACTCAAGGTCAAGATGAGAATGACCTATTGCATACATAGTAGGAGCAGTACTGCCGTTTTTACATTCAAACAAAGGCTTCAAAATTTCTCTTGCCTTTATCACAGCCTGCTCAAATTCCTCTCCCGGAAGTTCAATATCCAAAAAGTCACATACATCTTTTAATCCCTTATCAATCATTGCCGTTCTTAAAAGATTTTCGTCAAGATTATTCCTTAAATCATACAGGGTTTTAATATCCATCCAAAGATAAAAAACCTCATTACTGAATATACCGATAGTAATATCCTTTATCTCTTGCCTTAATTCTTCATCAGAAAGGTGTGTAGAACATGGGAGATTCACATAAGAACGATTTCGTTCATCATCTCCTGCGTAGGATTCTATTGCCACAGAAAATTCCTCGCCTCCTTTTGCATTCGGTGACAAGGTTATATATCTGTGCTCCAGGTCAAAAGCTCCGTAAACGCTATCGTTTACAAAAACTGTACTTTCTGCAATCTCTGACATTAAAACAATTCTCTTACCTGCATTCTCAGGCACTATTTTACATGTTGCAAAAAGCCACAGATACTCCCATCGTTTACCCCACTTTTCACCCGATTTGTATTTGCTTTTCTCATTTCTTTTAGCCTCATCCAGGCTAAGCCTCTCTTTAGTTGCAAATCCCTCAACCTCAAGAGCAGCAATCGGCTTAAAAATTCTCTTTTCTATGTTATCAATGTAACAGTCAATTTTTCTTTTATATTCTTCATTTAGAGACATTTTGTTCCCTCCTTTTGTGATAAAAAAGCGAGTCGCATAAATTGCAGCTCGCTTTTATTTTTACCCTTTAATTCCGCCAACTGATACACCGTCCATAATGTACTTCTGGAAGAAACAGAAGAACAGTACAGGTGGCACAACAACAAATATTAACATCATGAAATATTCATCTACGGCAAGCTCACTTTGCATCAGATATGTTCTTACACCTATCGGTTGAAGTGCAGGTGTTTTAATCAACAGGTATGGCCACAGGAACTGTCCCCAACCGCCTGTTATTACAAAGATTGCTACCGAGAAAAACACCGGCTTTGATAACGGCATTACAATTTTACAGAAGATACCGACTTCAGAACATCCGTCAATTCGGGCAGCTTCTAAATACGATGTCGATATACCGTCAAAAAAGCTCTTGAACAACAGTACATTAAAAGCGCTTGCTCCTGCCATCATCCAAATTGGTACATAGCTGTCCATCAGGTTGAAATTTGTAAACGGCACATTCTTTGTAAAGCTTATGAACAGCGGAACCATGCTAAGACCGCTTGGAAGCATCATAGACCACAGAATTACAGTTGATACAACTGCGCTTCCCTTAGGCTTAAGCCTTGATAGTACATATCCTGCAAGTCCGTTGGATACAAGCGAAAACGCCAGACATCCTGCCATCATATATATTGTTGACAAGTAAGCTCTTCCCAGAGAAACTTTACTCCACACCCTTCCAATTTTTGCAAGTTCAATCTGCTCAGGAAAAAGTGTAGGAATTATTGCTGAAAATTCCTTAGTCCCCTTAAATGCCGATAACAATATCCAGAAAATAGGAATTATAAAGGTCAAACTTACAATAATTGCAATTATATATACTGCGGTATAACCAATTTTTACCTTTGGACTTTTAAGGTCATGATCCAGGATAGCACCGGTAGATTCTCTTTTTTCTTTTTTCATACTCTCACCATCCCTAAACATCTCTGCTGACTCTTTTATCTATCCAGAAATAGAACAAGGTCAACGAAACCAGTATCACAAACGTAATTGTATTAAGTGCAAGTGCATTTCCAACCTTAAAGTTCTGGAAAGCATACTTGTACGCCATAAGTCCCAAGGACATAGATGCATTTCTCGGTCCACCACCGGTCATTGCCAAAGGCTGTTCTAATATCTGAAAAACAGAAATTATCTGTCTGACAAAATTTAAAAGGATAATACTGCCCATATGCGGTATTCCTATATACCTGAGACGTCCGAATATGCCTATACCATCAATAGCAGCTGCTTCATACAGTTCCTTGTTTATTCCCTGCAAAGCCGCCAAATATAGTAGCATCGTACTTCCCAATGAATGCCATGTGGTTGATATAAGTATCAGTGGAATTGTCATTTTACCGTTTTGAAGCCAAATCGATGGCTCTGCTCCAAACATCCCGAAAAACATATTCAAAAGTCCGCTTGCATTTGGATAATACATATAATACCATATCATTGAGTTGGCTATGGCAGGAATCATTACAGGAAAATATGCTGCAAATTTGAAGTATCCCTGACCTCTTCTGAATTCGTTGATTGCCACCGCAAAGATTATTGGGACAAAGAAACCAATTACAAATGACCACAAAACATATTTTATAGTATTTAAAAATGTGGTTGCAAAACCGGTATCCCTTAATACAGTTTTATAATTTTCAAGTCCTGCAAATTCTCCCACATTATATCCGTTCATTTTATGGAAGGACCATACGATGCCCTGCACCGTTGGCTTCCATAAAACTGTAAATATCAAAAATAAGAACGGGAGAATAAGTAGCCATGCAACAATATCTTTTCTTAAGATACTTAAAAACTTATTCCTCTTTTTCATATTAGTCACTTTCTGTTTATGTATTAGTTAAGGTTGTCAAGGTAGTTAACCTGGAAGTCGTTTGCCGCATCAGCAAGGATTTGCTTAACATCTGCATCCTTGTTTTCGATAACTGCCTGAACACAGTTGTCAAGTAGTGCATAAAGCTCCTGACAGCATACTGGCTCTTCCGGCTTTATATTAACATCCTTAAATTCAATGTACTCTTTGTAATCGTTAAAATCTACATTAGTGTATTGCTTTCTTAAAGCTGTATTCTTTTCAAGAGGGTTCTTCCATACTGAGAACATTTCTCTGTCAACAACCGGAATTCCTTCTTCAACATATTGCTTAAACTGGTCTTCAGCAATCTTCAGGCTTGATTCATTTTCTTTGTATGTAACACCTCTAAATTCAAGCCACTTAAATGCAGCTCTGATTACTGACTCATCTGTTCCTGAAGGAATCATGTAAAGGCTACCGCCCATCAATGTATAGCGTCCTGCGGGGCCTTCCGGAATCAAACCTACTGACATAGCATCCTTTGTCATTCCGTACTTTCTTACATTGTTATTGAATGTTGACTGACCCGGATCACACATCCACATTGCACCCTGATCAGATGCAAGCATCTTGAATCCTTCGTTATTGTCAATAAACATATTGTCAGAAAGTGCATCATATTTCCACTTTAAGTCTTTGATAAAGTTAAGTGCTGCTTCACACTCAGGGCTTGCAAACCTAGCAACCCATTTTCCGTCTTCCTCTTCCATGAACTTTGTACCAAAAGACCATGCAATCGGCATAAAGTGCCATCCGCCACAGTTTTTAACTGTTGGGAATATGAAACCTGTCTTACCTGTCTTTGCCTTAATTTGTCCAGCAAACTCACCAAGCTCTTCAAAAGTCTTTGGATATTTTACATATCCGTTTTCATCAACAAGTCCTGCTTCTTTGAAAAGTGTCTTATTTGCCATCAAACCAAGAGCATAAGCATTGGAAGGAACCATGTAGATTTTACCGTCTCTTGTAACAAGCTCTTTGATGTTGTCTGCAAGATTTTCTGTATATCCATATTCATCCATATACTTTGTAATATCCTCTGCATATCCTGCATCTACAACCTTGTCAACTTCTGTAAACGGAATATAGAATACGTCAGGAAGCTGATTTGCTGCAGCCTTTGGCAGGAACGAGTCTGTTGAGAATCTCCATGTATCAGGCTCAATAGTAATATCCGGATTTGCTGCTTCAAAATCCGCCTTAATATTCATCATTCTTTCATAATCTGCTGGCGCACTGTCCTTATCAGGCCATGAATCTACATGAAGTACTACCTTATCGTCGGTAGGCACTGATGCCTTTTGTCCACAACTTGCAACTGAAAGCATCATTG
>JAHAZB010000135.1 GCA_018384175.1 Eubacteriales bacterium | reverse complement strand
ATCTAATACAACTATATTCGTAAAAAAAAAGAAGATGCTGTTAAACATCTTCTTCTGTTTCAATAGGTGAAGGGTTGTTGACATCGTGTAGAATTTTCATAAACTCTGTGCCTGTAATAGTTTCTTTTTCAATAAGAAAATCAGCAATCTTATTGAGTGCATCAAGATTATCCTTAAGAAGTGAGGATGCAGTATCATGTGCATTCTTGATTGTGGCAATGATTTCGTTATCAAGCTCTGTAAGAGTTTCGTTTGAACAGTTTGCAACGCTTCTTCCGTCAAGATACTTGTTTTCCGTGCTTTCGAGGGCTGTCATACCGAATCTGTCTGACATTCCGTATTGTGAAATCATTGACCGAGCGAGTGCTGTTGCACGTTCGATGTCATTGGCAGCACCGGTGGTCTTTGTGTTAAATACAATTTCTTCTGCACACCTTCCTGCAAGAAGAACAACAAGCTCTTCCAATATCTCGTCGCGGGACATAAGATAATGTTCTTCTTCGGGCTTCTGCATGGTATAACCCAAAGCTCCCATTGTACGTGGTACTATTGTAATCTTCTGAACAGGGTCGGTGTTTTTCTGAAGTGCTGCAGCAAGAGCATGGCCAACCTCATGATAAGCAACAATTTTCTTTTCTTTTTCGGATAAAATTCTGTCTTTCTTTTCTTTGCCGGCGATTACTACTTCGACAGCTTCCATCAAATCCTCCTGCAATACCTCGCCTCTGCCAAGACGTACCGCTCTAAGAGCTGCCTCGTTAATCATATTTGCAAGGTCTGCGCCAACTGCACCACTTGTAGCTAAAGCAATCTCGTGTAAATCAATTTCGTTTGACATTTTCACATTCTTCGAGTGAACCTTTAATATATCCTCTCTGCCTTTAAGGTCAGGTCTTTCGACAATGATGCGCCTGTCGAATCTGCCGGGTCTTAAAAGTGCTTTGTCGAGTATTTCAGGTCTGTTGGTTGCGGCCAATATTACCACACCTTTAGATGAATCAAAGCCGTCCATTTCGGACAGTAGCTGATTGAGAGTCTGCTCACGTTCATCATTACCGCCTATTTGATTGTCTCTGCTTTTACCTATTGCGTCAATTTCGTCGATAAATATAATACATGGAGCTTTAGCTGCTGCTTGCTTAAAAAGGTCTCTTACTCTTGATGCTCCAACACCTACAAACATTTCAACAAAGTCTGAGCCGGAAATGGAGAAGAAGGGAACACTTGCTTCGCCTGCTACTGCTTTAGCAAGTAGGGTTTTACCTGTTCCGGGAGGTCCCACTAAAAGCGCACCCTTTGGCTGCTTTGCACCAATAGCTGTGTATTTGGCAGGATTGTGCAGAAAGTCGACAATTTCGTCTAAAGATTCCTTTGCTTCCTCCTGACCTGCAACATCTTTGAATGTTACTCCTGTTTTATTTTCCATATATACCTTTGCATTTGACTGGCCGACAGACATAAAACCGCCACCGCCCATTTTTTTGCTGAGTGTTCGCATAAGTATTCCAAGGAATAGATACATAATTGCAAACGGAAGTATCCATGTAAGTAAAAATTCTACAATAGGATTAGTTTGTTCGTTTTTTCTTGCATACTCAATGCCGTGCTCATTAAGATAGGGAAGAAGCTCTTCATCATTTAAGTAGCCAGTGTAATACAACTTTGGCATTTCACCAATTTTTATTGTAAACGGTAGTCCTGTAAATTGTTCTAAAAGCTTATCATCGTTCTTTTCTGATTCTTCTGCTTCAGGAACCTTTTCGTATATTTCAATATAATTTCCTGTAAACAGTACCTTTTCAACCTTACCTTCTTTTATAAGAGAAAGAAATTCGCTGTATGAAACCTCTTCTCGTTGTCTTGTTGTCATCATAGACAAAAAAGAATTAAGAACAATGGTTGAAATAATGCTAAGTATAAGAAATATTACAAGCGGGCTTTTTAAGAAATTGCCCGGTTTTTTGTTGTCATTTCCGTTCATTTGATATGTCCTTTCTTGCTGATTTTCCAATATTTGCACACAAAACAGCATAATAATTTTACCATCATAATTATTATATGTCAAGTGATGAAAAATCAATCTTGATAATATTAACGAATTAGTCATATATTACAAAAATATTATAAATTGTCAGATTATGTTGACATTTGGTGTGTTAATGGATTATAATAACAATAAACTAAATATTTGAGCTAAATGAAGTATGCAGGAAAAAGGCGTAAGCCTGCCGAAGGAGTAACACTCTCAGGTGCTTTTGTAAGCAAAGACTGCAGACGGATAGCGCTCCGGAGAAGTCCACTTCTTTAATTATATTAAAGAGGCATAGGATGCCGAAGGTGCAAAGCTTCTTGTTTTATATAGAAGCTAATCTCTCAGGCAAAAGGACGGAGGTATAGGTCTTAAACAGACTTTTTTACTGCGCGGAGTTTTTGTGTGTTGCAAAGATTCTGCTTTTTTACTTTTTTTAGCGGAAAAGGGGTAAAATTATGGAAAACTTTTTTACTTGGCTGACAGATTTCAACAATGCAGTCAACAGCTTTGTGTGGGGCAAGGGACTTTATCTCTTGTTGGCAACAGGTCTTGTTATGACCGTGATTACCGGTGTGTTCCAGATTACACATATCGGACATTGGGTTAAAGAAACAATTGGTAAGATTTTCCAGAAAGATGTTTCAGGACACGTTAAGGGTAAGTCAATCTCACAGTTTCAGGCACTTTGTACCGCTCTTGCAGCAACTATTGGTGTAGGTAATATCGCCGGTGTTGCAGCAGCTATTGTAGGCGGTGGTCCCGGTGCTGTATTCTGGATGTGGATTGCAGCATTCCTTGGGATGATGACCAACTATTCAGAAAACGTTCTTGGTATATATTACAGAATAAAGAATGCAGAAGGCGAGTGGTCCGGTGGTGCGATGTACTATTTAAGAGACGGTCTTGGCAAGATGAAGGGTTGTAAGTACATAGGCAGTATTCTTGCTGTTCTTTTCTCAATCTTTGCCATTCTTGCATCTTTTGGTATCGGTGCAATGGGACAGATTAACAAGATTGTTGTTAATATGGTAGATGCATTTCAGGTGCCTTCACTTACAGCAATTCCGTTTGGACAGGTTACAATGTATCATTTGATAATAGGCATTGTGCTTGTTGTAATTGCTGCACTTATTACACTTGGCGGACTTAAGAGAATTGCAAATTTTGCTGAAAAGGTAGTACCTTTTATGGTGATGCTGTTCGTATTTGGAAGTATTATCATAATTGTTGCGAACTATTCAAATATTGGTGCTGCTTTTGCTTCAATCTTTAAGTATGCATTCACAGGTCCTGCTGTATGGGGCGGTGTATCTGGTATTGCTGTTAAGAAGATTGTAGAGCTTGGATGTAAGAGAGGTGTGTTCTCTAATGAGGCCGGTCTTGGTTCATCTGTTATGGTGCATTCAAACACAAACGTTGTAGAACCTGTTCGTCAGGGTATGTGGGGAATATTTGAGGTTTTTGCGGATACAATGGTTGTTTGTACAATGACAGCACTTGTTGTTCTTACATCCGGTGTAATTAATCTTGAAACAGGAGTTATGATAGAAGGTGCAACGGATGCAAACCTTGTTGCGAAGGCTTTCTCTCTCTTGTTTGGTGTTTGGGGTGAAAGATTTATTGCAATTGCAATTCTTCTCTTTGCATTCACAACAGTTCTTGGATGGGACCATTACGGTACAAAAGCTTGGGAGTATCTGTTTGGTACAAAATCAACAAAGCTTTATAAGGTTATCCACCTTGTTATGATTATGTGCGGTGCACTTCTTACATCATCACTTGCATGGGATATTTCCGATACATTCAACGGTCTTATGATGGTACCGAACCTTATTGGTGTTCTTGCTCTTTCAGGTCTTGTTGTTAAGATTACAAGAAACTATATTGACAGAAACTTAAAGCATAAGGATATCAAACCTATGATATCTGCTTCTGAGGATGTTCAGGAAGAACAGGAAAAACTACTTTAATCTACAAATTATAAGGAGTAATTAGAGAATAATTACTCCTTTTTTCTTGCAAGAAAATAGCTTTTATGGTAGAATGAGTTTATATTTGATAAAATCACAAAAAAATGTCGATTCTTCCTGAAAGTAGTATGGGATGCATTGATATAATTTTTGTTCCTGAACACTGTTCATTAGGACCTACTAACGAAACCCCAGTATTTATGCGGGTTTGCGGAGTTGCGGTTCAATTTTATTTGCAGTAAAAAATGCAAATAACAACTCAATTTCGAAAGGTGGTAGGTATTTATCGTAAATAATCGCTGTGTGCGATGAGGGCGTTATGTCCTTGCAAAAATTAAAAAACAAGTATGTTTTTATGGCAGACTATAGATTTCTATAGTCTGTCTTTTTTTACCTAATAACAGTTAAGGAGGGATTATTTTCATGAATTATCAAATGGATTATTTTTACGGACACGAAGCAAATCAATTTACTTTTTTCAGAATACCCAAATTACTTTTTTCAGATGATAGATTTATTGGGTTAACTTCTGATGCTAAAATATTATATGGCCTTATGCTTGACAGAATGGGCTTGTCAGTTAAGAATGGTTGGATAATCAAGTATTTCATTATGGTGTTAAGCGGAACGGGAGTTCTGTGGTACATACAGCTGCTTTGGCTATTTTCGATGGTTCTTCTTCTCGTCAGAAAAATAGATAAGGACAGGCTGTGGAAACTGGGTGGAAAGGCTAACCTCATAGCGATACTTTTGATGGCTCTTGTAATATGGGGAGCAGCGCAGATTCTTAACACACCGGTTGTTGTGGTTTATCGGTTTGGATATTACGGAGCTGCTTTCTTGCTTGGCTACTTTGTGTTTTCACATGATGAGGTAATTGCGATACTGAAAAAATATTTTGTATTGCTGCTTGTTCTTGGTGTAGGTGTTGGAACAGCCTTCTGCATCATGTACTTTGGTGACAACTATGCGGAAGCCCCTATCAACAGATCGATCCTGTTTACAGTTTTCGGATGGTTGGCAAGCATGGCGATTCTTAGCGGTGCAGCAAAGTATGCTGATAAGCAAAACGCTTTTACGATATGGATGAGTAAAAACAATTTTGGGTTATATGTATTTCATTACCTTGGGATATCAACAGCAGCCCTGCTTCTTGGAAAACCAGGTAATCTTCCGACAACTATGATTTATATTATCAGCTTGATTGCAGGCTTTGTGGTGGCATATGCCTTGAACGCCGTAATCTCCAGAATACCATTCTTCAGATGGGCGGTGCTCGGAATAAAGAAAGAGAGAAAAAACGATGTTTCATGACAATCTGATAACACTTAGAAAAATGAAAAACATGACGCAGGAAGATATAGCTGATATAGTTGGCGTTTCCCGGCAGTCTGTAGCAAAGTGGGAAACCGGAGAAACTGTTCCTGATTTGGACAAGTGTAAAAAACTTGCGGAAATATTTGAAGTGTCGCTTGATGATCTGGCCAATTATAAATCGGAGGATAGCATGGGTATGCCGCTTCCACCAAAAGGAAAACATCTCTTCGGAATGGTAACTGTAGGTGATAAAGGGCAGATTGTGATTCCTGCTAAAGCAAGAAAGATATTTGAGATTTCACCTGGAGATCAGTTGGTGGTACTTGGCGATGAAAGACAAGGACTTGCTATCATGAAATCAGAAAGCATCTTAGCCTTTGCCGATGCAGTCAGGAACGGAACAGTAGTACAGGAATAGATAACGAAGCAATGGATATGTTCCCACAAACGACTAAACAACGGAAAAGGCTGTGGATATATTCCCTTGCTCGTAAAAATAGCAAGGACATTCAGCCTATCGTATCAAGCCAGTTTGAATGTTCAAATATAGTTTGCCCCCCTACGGGGTAATCGTTAAATTGTTTCAAAAATCGGAGTAGTCTGCACCCCCTAAACAGACTACTACTTGACTACAACTGAGTAGTACACAAGGCTACATTTTGCCTTGTTTTGCCTATTCTGTAAATGTCGGCATGATATGTGTACAGAACGAAATAATCAAAAACCTTGCAAAACAGGGCAAATCATGGCATTGAAGGAGGAATTTTATAGTGATTAAGATACTTTTTGTTTGCCATGGAAATATATAAACAAGAGTCTTAAAAGCCTATTAAAACAAGGCATTGCGGACATAAGTGGTTTTAATTTACAGAGTTTTTACAGAGAATAAAATACAAAGAAAGTCATAGTG
>JAHAZB010000130.1 GCA_018384175.1 Eubacteriales bacterium | reverse complement strand
GTGTAAAATGTTATAAAATATAAGTATATTTATATTTGGTGGTAGATAGATAATGGTTATAGATTTTCACACGCATGCATTTCCCGACAGGATATATGAGAAAACGATAAAAATTCTGGAAGATAATATAGTAAATTTTAGCGGTCATGCGTTCAAGGCAGTAGGCTCCGGCAACATTGACGGACTTAAAGTAGATATGAAAAAAAATGGTATTGATGCATCGGTTGTTCTGCCAATTGCAACAGCACCTAAACAGACAGAGAATATCAACAATTTTGCCGCACTTATAAATGGAAAGGACAATATATATTCCTTCGGAAGCTTACACCCTGAAAATGATGACATTGACGGAATTTTAGAGCATATTAAAGAACTGGGGCTTAAGGGCATCAAGCTTCATCCGGAATACCAGTCCTTTTACATAGATAGCAAAGAGTCGTTAAAAATCCTTAAAAAGTGTGAAGATTTAGGCTTATACGCCGTCTTTCACACAGGAAAGGACCACGGTTGTCCTCCACCAGTTCACTGTCCTCCGAAACGTCTTAGAAATGTTTTAGACTATGTTTCGGGAAAATATATAATTGCCGCACACATGGGCGGATGGGATATGTGGGAGGATGCGGAAAAGTATATAATCGGTACACCAATTATGATTGATACCTGTTTTTCCTTTCATCTTTTGAACAGCGAGGATGCCAAACGAATGATTAAATCACACGGAGCAGACAAGGTTCTTTTCGGAACAGACTGGCCGTGGTTTTCACCGCAAAAGACATATGAACGGCTTTGTTCATTATCACTTGGAAAAGACGAAACAGAGATGATTGCGTCAGGAAACGCAAGGCGTATTCTTGGAATATAATATAAGGAGTTTTGAAATGGATTTTAATACATTAACAAATGACATAGCAATTGATTTCGGCACAAGCAATACAAGAATTTACATAAAAGGCAGAGGTCTTGTACTTGACGAGCCTTCTGTCATAGCCTTCGATACAGTAAGCGGCGAAACTGTCGCTGCAGGATGTGAAGCATATAATATGATAGGTAAAACTCCTGCTTCTGTATCAACTGTTTTTCCGCTCTCAGGCGGAGTGATAAGTGATTGCACCTTAGCAGAGGAGCTATTAAAGGAGCTTTTGAGAAAAGCTTGTCCTAAAACAGTTATCAAACCGAGGATAATTATATCCGTCCCTTCCGGTGCAACGGATGTTGAAAAGCGTGCATTACGTGATGCAGCGATTATTGCAGGCGCAAGAGTTGTGTACATAATGGAAACCCCGATAGCTGCTGCAATAGGAGCCAAGTGCGATGTTATGCCGGCAAGAGGTCTTATGATTGCAGATATCGGTGGAGGATGCTGTGATTTTGCGGCAATTTCTTTAGGACAGGTTGCATCCTTTGACACCTTCAAAACAGCCGGTAACGCGTTTACAGAAGCTGTCATCGCTCATATGAGAGATTATCACTCACTCTCCATAGGATACTTAACTGCAGAAAGATGTAAAATCGAGGCAGGCTCAGTATTCCCCGCAGAAAAATCTTCTTCTGTAGTTCGCGGTCTTAGCCTTAAGACAGGACTTCCGACAGAAATAACCGTTTCCTCCGACGAGCTTACAGATGCTCTGCTCCCCGTATCAACCTCAATATGCAACGCCTTAAAGGCTGCAGTTGATAATGCACCTTCTGAGCTTTTGGGCGACATTGTCGAGGACGGAATACTTTTAACCGGTGCATGTGCATCTATGCGTGGTATGGTTAAGCGACTCAAAACCGACACCGAAATGAAGCTTTACCTTGCACCAGAGAATGAATACGCCGTTATAAGAGGCTTAGCAGGAGCAATAGAAAGCATAGATAAAATATCAAAAGATTTATACACTGTATATCACAGCTGATAACTACCGAAAGGAAGTATAAAAATGTTAAATAACATTGATATCCAAAAAATTCTACCACACCGCTATCCATTTTTATTAGTGGATAAAATAACAGAAATGGAAGAAGGAAAAAGAGCAGTTGGAATTAAGAATGTAACTGTAAATGAGCCATTTTTTCAGGGACATTTCCCTTCCAATCCTATTATGCCCGGTGTTCTTATAGTTGAAAGCTTGGCTCAGGTAGGAGCTGTGATGCTTTTATCTATGCCCGAAAACAAAGGAAAGCTTGGCGTTTTTACCGGCATCAATTCAATGAAATTTAGACGACAGGTTGTACCCGGCGACACACTTTTATTGGAAGCCGAGCTTGTTACATACAGACACGGTATGGGCAAAGCTAATGTAAAAGCTACTGTTGACGGTGCAGTTGCAGCAGCAGGCGAAATAAGCTTTGCAGTGATTGACAATGCAGCAAATGATTAACAAGGATGAAACTCTTGAAGAACTGATGATAAACGACCTTGTTCTTATCCAGAAACAAAACGGTTTCCGTTTTGGTACAGATGCAGTTTTGCTATCGGATTTTGCAAGGGATATTCAATCAGACTCCACATTAGACCTTTGTTCAGGGAGCGGCATTATTCCAATACTTCTCTCCCACAAAAGTAATGCAAAAAGAATATGCGGCCTTGAAATACAAAAGGACATTCACGAAATGTCGGTTCGTTCTGTAAAAGCAAACAACCTTGAAGATAAAGTTAATCTTTCCTTAGGTGATTTGAAGAATATCACATCAGTTTTCCCGAAACGTAGTTTTAATCTTGTAACCTGCAATCCGCCTTATATGAAAGGCGGAAGTGGAATTGAGTGCGAGGATTATTCTAAGCACATCTCAAGACACGAGGTTGCCTGCACACTTGAGGATGTTATTATAGCTGCAGAATCTATGCTTAAAATAGGTGGACATTTTTGTATGGTACACCGTCCTTCAAGACTTACCGATATAATTTCACTTATGCGAAAACACGAAATAGAGCCAAAACGCTTACGTTTCGTTCACCCGAAGGCTCAAAGTGCACCAAGCCTTATCCTTGTAGATGGGTTATTAAGAGGAGGAAATGAGCTTAAAATACTCCCACCACTTATTCTTTACAACGATGACGGCAACGAAACTGATGAGCTTAAATGTATATATGAGAGGAGATAGCCCGTAATGAGCGGAACATTGTATTTGTGCGCAACACCGATAGGAAACCTCGGTGATATATCGGCACGTTGTCTTGAAATATTTAATGAAGCTGATATTGTAGCATGCGAGGATACACGGCGTACACTTCAGCTACTCAATCATTTTGAAATCCATAAGCCGCTTACAAGCTATCACGAGCACAACAAAAAGGAAAAGGGCTCATATCTTATTTCTCTTCTTAACGAGGGAAAGAATGTCGTTCTTGTATCAGATGCAGGAACTCCTGCAATATCTGACCCCGGCGAGGATTTGGTAGCATTATGTATCGAAAATGGTATTAATATAACATCAGTACCCGGTCCTGTTGCTGCAATAAATGCACTTATTCTGTCAGGTCTGCCAACATCAAGATTCAGCTTTGAGGGTTTCTTATCGGTAAATAACCGCCACAGGCACGAGCATCTTGCAAGTGTAAAGAATGACACAAGAACTCTTATTTTCTACGAAGCACCCCATAAGCTCAAAAGCACACTTTCCGATATGACAAAGGCCTTTGGTGAAAACCGCAGAATTGCACTTGCGCGTGAGCTTACCAAGCTGCACGAGGAAATACTACGTATGACGCTTGGTGAAGCAGTTTCATATTACGAAGAAAACTCACCGAGAGGCGAATATGTACTTGTAATAGAGGGCGCATCAGAAGCCGTACAGGAAGAAGAAAGCTGGTGGGATAATCTGTCGGTAACCGAACACATAGACAAGCTGATAGAAAACGGAATGGACAAAAAATCAGCCATTAAACAATGTGCAACAGACAGAAATATGCCAAAGCGTGATGTTTACAACATATATCATCAGGAATAAGGAGGTATGTTTATGAAAAAGAAATTGCCCATAATCGCCGCACTTTCAGGTGCTGCAATAGCAATCGGATACCGCGCAATAAAAGGACACGGTATCTTTAACAGACTAAAATATCCAGACGAGCACAATGCCATTTCTCGTTATGTCGAGCAAAATCATCCAGGTGCAACATATAGCTCCATTCAGCAGGTTGGCGAAAGCTTTACCACCATTATTGACTCTGGAGAAAGGAAGTTCCTTTTAACAGTAACACCAACCGATGAAGGTGTATATGTATTCAGCGAAGAAAATTTAACTTTCACGTCATAAAATAACAGGTATTGCAATGAACAAGTCCAGTAAAAACAGACAATGACAAACAAAACTGACTCCGCTCGAAAAGCGGAGTCAGTTTGTTGCTTAAATTTTAATAATTGCTACCATAGTAGCCTTTTTTGTACTGTCTGCACAAACTGGAGCAGTTCACAATGCAATACCTGTTTTCTTATTAACTATTATAACCATTGGGGTTCATAGACTGCCATCTCCAGCTGTCCTCACACATTTCGGCAATTTCACGTTCTGCCTTCCACTCAAGCTCGTTAAGAGCCTTTGTTGCATCTGCATAACATTCTGCAATATCCCCCGGTCTTCTTGGGTCAATCTGGAACGGAATTTCCTTACCGCAAGCCTTTTCGAAAGCTTTGATAACCTGCAGAACAGAATAACCATTACCTGTGCCGAGATTGAAGATATGTACACCTGCTTTGCCTGTTTTATGCTCAACTGCCTTAAGGTGTCCTAAAGCAAGGTCAACAACGTGGATGTAATCACGAACACCTGTTCCGTCAACTGTCGGGTAATCATTACCGAAAACGTGTACCTTTTCAAGCTTACCAACTGCAACCTGAGCAACATAAGGAAGCAGATTGTTCGGAATACCCTTGGGGTCTTCACCAATTGTACCGCTCTTATGTGCACCAATCGGATTAAAGTAACGAAGCAGTGTAACCGACCACTTATCATTTGCCTTGAATACATCAGTCAAAATATTCTCAAGCATAAGCTTTGTTGAGCCATAGGGGTTAGTTGTCGAAAGCGGGAAATCCTCTAAAATAGGCACAGTTTTTGGCATACCATAAACTGTTGCAGAAGATGAAAATACTATATTAAAGCAATCGTGCTTCTGCATTATGTCAACAAGGTTTAGTGTGCCGGTAATATTATTATGATAGTATCTGATGGGTATGGTTGTTGACTCACGAACAGCCTAAACACCTGCAAAATGGATTACTGAGTCAAACTTATGCTCCATAAATACCTTTTCAGTACCCTCATAGTCAAGAAGGTCAACCTCATAGAACGGAAAATCCTTGCCGGTAATCTTCTTTACTGCATCAAGGCTCTTTTCGCAGGAATTACAAAGGTTATCAAGAACAACTATCTCATAGCCTGCATTCAACAACTCCACACAGGTATGACTTCCTATGTATCCTGCACCGCCCGTTACCAATA
>JAHAZB010000128.1 GCA_018384175.1 Eubacteriales bacterium | reverse complement strand
TTCATAAAATGATGACTGATAATGTTGAGTTCAACTTAGCCTAAGTCTTACCTTAACTATATTTAGTTTTCAAAAAGCATTTTTAACAATGCTTTGTTTGCTATACACTTTTTTAGCTATACAAAATTATTTGAAAAGTTGTCATTTCTCTATTGACAAATCATAGTTGGTCTCCTTAATCCAATACCTTGGCTATAATATCGGTAACGGCGGTTACAACCTCGTCAAAGGTGAGCTCTGTGGTGTCCAAAAGCACTGCATCCTCAGCCTGTTTAAGAGGTGCGAATTCACGTTCCGAATCATTCTTATCGCGGTATGCCATATCCTTCTTTACCGTTTCAAAGTCAGCTGTTTGCCCCTTTTGCTCCATTTCGAGAACTCTGCGCCTTGCCCGTTCATCAACAGATGCTGTAAGGAATATTTTAACCTCTGCATCAGGAAGAACGTATGTACCTATATCACGTCCGTCCATAACTACATTATTTGTTTTTGCAAGCTCTCTTTGCATTTCAACAAGCTTTAGTCTTACTGCAGGAATAACTGCTATATCGGATGCACCTATACTTACATCAGACTCTCTTATACGTCCTGATACATCAACATCACCGAGGTATATCCTCTGTCCGTCTTCAGCATACTTAATTCTAATTTTTATGTTATCAAGCTCATTTTGGAGTCCCTCAGCAGTTATGGGAATATTATTCTCAATTGCATACAATGCACAGGCACGATACATCGCACCGGTATCCACATAGATACAACCGAGCTTTTTTGCAACTGCTTTTGATATTGAGCTTTTTCCTGCTCCTGCAGGGCCATCTATTGCAACATTAAACTTCTTCATAATTACCCTCACTTTACAAGGTCTGGACGCAGTTTAACAGCATCCTTTAAGTATATATGTTTTATTTCGTCATTTGACTTTTCGCTGTTTGATAAAATAAGTATTCTGACACACTTTTCCAATGCACCATCTACCGGTATTTCCGCCATACACATAAGAGGTACATTTGTAACGCCCTTTTCCCTCACCGCTCTTGCAGGAAATACCTTGTCCAAATCGGGTGTAAGAGAAAAGAAGATACATACAAAATCCTCTTTATTGAGATTGTTTTCGGCTATTATTTTATCATAAAGCTCACCTGTTGCGGAAAGTATCTCTGCAGCATCATTGTTTTCTACTGTTATTGCGCCACGAAACGCTCTTACCATTGTATCATTATCCTTTCTTCTTAATCAGTAGTCTGATAGAATTTTTTTGCAGACTACACAGCTCTGTGAGCTACGCCCATAGCCACATCATTGAGATTCAAAAGTCCCACTGCAAAAAATACACAAACTGCAATATGCGTGCCGTATCTTGCAATTGCAATCTTACCTCCGAGGTTGAGACCAAGCGCCTTTGACGCAATCTGGTTTATTGCCTCGTGAGCTGCACCTGCAACTGCGCCCTCTTCTGCATGGGTAGAGCCTATAACTCCCTCACGCTTTGCCGCAACAACCGCACGCTCAAGTATTTTGGGAATCGCTGTCATAAAATCACCGCCGTAATCTATTGCAACACTCCTGATACCTTTATCGTTAAGCAGTCCCTTCATATGCTGTTCTTCGGTTCTGTCTGCCGTTACCGCCATTTTAACTGCAGCTGCAGTTATTTCTTTACTTCCGATTTCTGTCATAATTATTTTCCTTTCATCAGGCATTAATTCCTGCAAGATATCCGGTCGAAAAGGCAATCTGCAGATTAAATCCGCCCGTATATGCATCTACATCAATGACTTCACCCGCAAAATAAAGTCCTTTTACTATCTTCGATTCCATAGTAGAAGGATTTATCTCGCTGCAGCTTATGCCACCTTTTGTTACAATCGCTTCTTCTATCGGTCTTGTTCCTGTGATTTTTAGTCCAAGCTTCTTTATTGTTTGTCCTAACCTGAGTCTTTGTTCTCTTGTAACAGACGTTACCTCGGTATGTGCAGGAACATCGGACAGTTCAATTATAACAGGAATAAGCGCTTTTGGCAATAGTTTATCAAGTGCATTTATCAAATGCTTCTTTCCTGCCCCTTCAAAATCCCTGAGTATTCTGCTGTCAAGCTGTTTCTCATCCAATGCAGGCTTCAAATCAATCTCTGCATAATATTCCTTTTCGCCCACATCCTCAAGATGTGCCGATGCTGAAAGTACAACGGGTCCTGATATCCCAAAATGTGTAAACAGCATCTCACCAAAATCAGAATACACCTTTTTCCCATCCGAAAATACAGAAAATGCGATATTTTTAAGCGAAAGCCCCATAAGCTCTGAAACCCACTTCTCCTTTGTTACAAGTGGAATCAGGGACGGTTTTGGTTGAATAATAGTATGTCCGAGCTTTTTTGCAAAACGGTATCCGGAGCCATCCGAGCCGGTAAGCGGATAGGATTTTCCTCCTGTTGCAAGAATAACACTATCACACTCTATTCTGCCTTTATCCGTTTTTACTGCTGTAACTTGTCCGTTAAACAATTCGATTTCAATTGCCCGCTCGGTAACAAATTTCACATTATCCCCCGATGCCGCTTTTACAAGAGCATCAGCAACGTCCTTTGCGCTATCCGATGCAGGAAATACTCTGCCACCCCGTTCAACCTTTGTGGCAACACCCATATCCTCCATAAGCGCCATAACATCATAGTTCGAGAACTTGCTGAACGCACTGTACATAAACCTTTTATTTCGGGTTATGTTGTCCATAAACTCCTCTGTGTCTGCAATATTAGTTATGTTGCACCTACCCTTACCCGTAATCCTGACCTTTCGCGCAGGCAAGCTGTTGCGTTCAATAATCGTAACCTTTGCCACTCTGTCCTTAAGCGCATACGCCGCAACCAGTCCTGCCGCACCTGCACCTATTACAGCAACATGTCTGTCTTCCATTCCAATCCCCGTTTCTGTTTTGTGTTATGCTGTCGTAAAGTAGACTTTTTCCAGTCCCTTTAAGTTATTATAAAATACCGGCATTGTAATACCCGAAATATTCTTTTTGTACACAACACCTTCATTCGCGAAAAACAATGGCACCAACGGCGGATTTACACTAAAAATACGTTCATAATTAAGCACCGCTTCTTTCATAGCTTCTCCGCGTGCAAGCTTCATACCGTAAACTGCTTCAGACATCTGAGTATCCTGATAGCCTAAAAAGTTTCCTTCATCCGTTAAAAATCCTGGGCAAAGATTATCAGGCATTTCCACCTCACCTACAAAGATATCAAAATTCTTTGCAGTAATTCTTCTTTTATATTCATCAAAGGGCAGCGCATTCACATTTGCTTTTATACCATCCATCTCTAACTGCATCGCTACCATCTTAGCAACAGCTACTTTCCCTGCTGTTTCTTCCGAAACAATTATGTCAACTAATGCCTGCTCACCATTTTCTGCAAGATACTTTCCGTCTGTTTTAGTATATCCTGCCTTAAGCATAGCTCCGCTCACATCAATATCAGGTCCTTCTGTTTCTTTGTAGATACTGCTGCTTGGATTGAACGGCAAACGACATTCTGTTGCAAGACCATATGATGCCTTTGCGGCAATCTCACCACGATCAACTATTTCATTTATAGCAAGTCTCAGATAAGGTGTTTTATACTTTTCAAGTGTACAGTTAAATCCAAGGAATGTCATTCTGTTAGAGGTATATAAGTTTGTACTTATTTCACCGGCAGGAGTCTTTTCGCCAAGGTCTACAACCGCTGAAGTAATTACATCAATCTTATTCGTTTCAAATGCATTAAGACACGCAACAGCACTTCGCATTATATCTACATTAATCGCCGAAACAGAGCCCTTTGCTCTGGCTTTATCAGCTACCATTTTTATTGTAGTCGCACTCTTTTCCTCAACAGAAAATACTCCTGTTCCGTCAGGATTCTTGTCAATCTCTGCCGCCGAGCCATTTCGGATAATCGGAAACGACAATAATCCTTCCAAATTCATATTCGGCTTAGAAAATGTCAGCATAATACTACCGTCAGCATCAATGGCCATATCCGAAATACTTTTTACGTTATGTAAATACAAAGACTCGCCTTTTTTGATTTCGTTTATTGTGTATATAACATCTTCAGCGACGAGCGGTACTCCACTCTGCCACATTACATTCTTTTTAAGCATCAGTCTTGCCGTCAAGCCATCAGCAGAAACCGAAACAATCTCACCAAGACACGGTATCGGATTCAGTTTTTCATCAAATGTAAAAAGCGGCTCATACACAAGAGACATTATCTCGGAAACCGATTGGGATTTTGTTCTTATCGGGTTTAATGTATCCACATCAAACATAGCAAGATTTATTTCACTATCACCCTCTTCAATAATAAGCTCACCGCTTTTTAAGTTACCTTTACACCCAAAAAGCGATAATATAAGTGCAGTACACAGTAATACAGTTAATATTCTTTTTATGACACTCAACTCCTCAAACAAGCATAGCGATTGCAGCCATTGTACCTCTTTCATTACCGGTTGTTCTATGAGAATAGAACTCATCACATCTGCAGCAGGTACAAATTCCGCTGTCTGTTATATTCTCTCGCTTAACTCCGCAACCTATCAGTTGCTCTATAATGCACCCCTGTAAATCTACATAGGGCTTTTCCTTCGCCCTGTCAACAAACCGCTCATCAAATTCCGCCGCAACCTCATCGCCCACTTCAAAATGGCACTTGCGTATAGATGGACCTATTGCCGCTATTATATCCTCCGCCGTCGAACCATAGTGTTCAATCATATGCTGCACAGTAAGAGCACTTATTCCATTTGCCGTACCTCGCCATCCCGAATGAACAAGTGCAAGTACTTCCTTTTTGGTATCGAGCAAAAATACCGGTACGCAATCAGCAAAAAAGGTTACAAGCGGTACATTCTTTTCATTTGTTACAAGTGCATCGGCACTTTCAAATTTATTCTCAAAAACAAATCCATTACCTTTGTCAGCAGATGTAACACCTGCAATATCCGTCTTATGCACCTGCTTTGAAAGTACAAGACTATTTACGTCAATACCAAGCTCGTTGCAGATTATGCGGTAATTCTCGTGTATATTTTCTTCGCTGTCATCACAGTTCATCCGCAAATTAAGGCTTTCATAACAGCCTTCACTCACCCCGCCGTGCTTTGTGGTAAAGCAATGCTTAACCAATCCGGTATTTTCAAATGCATCTATTGTATAATAACACAGATTTCCATTTTTTACAAGTCTAAACATAAATTCCTCACTAACTCCAAATAACGTCAAATACAGCTTAAATATTCAAGGGCATACCGTATTAACAGTATGCCCTTAGTTTCTTTTTATTAAAAGATTTTAGTCATCAATTGAGTTATCAGTAGCTGATTCAAAAATAGCAACCACTTCATTTGAAGGTGCTTTATCAATAACAGAAACAAGCACACAAGCCACAAAACCTACTATAAACGCTGGAACAAGCTCATAAATACCTGTATCAGCAAGATACATAAACCAGCCTAAATCAACAACCGCACCTGCAAGAATACCTGCAATAGCACCCTTATATGTAAATCTCTTCCAGAACAATGACAAAAGCACAACAGGTCCAAATGCCGCACCGAAAAGCGCCCACGCATTAGATACCATATTCATTACAGCCTGAGCACCAGAGCCCTTACTGCTTGCAATAAAGTATGCAACAACAGATACAATTATAACCACAATTCTTCCTACCCAAAGTATTTCCTTTTCAGATGCATTCTTTCTTATGATAGGCTTATAGATATCACTTGTAAATGATGATGATGCTACCAAAAGCTGCGAGTCAGCAGTTGACATTGATGCAGCAATTATAGCAGCAAGCAAAAGACCTGCAATAAAGCCTGGGAAAAGTCTTCTTGCCAATGTTACAAACACAAGCTCCTGTGCACCCTTTTCCAAAAGTTCAGCACCTATTACCATTCTTCCGAAATATGCAATCATTATTGCAGCAAAAAGTGTAATAATAACCCAAATAATAGCAACAGTTGCACTCTTTTTAACCATGCTTGGCTTTTCAATACTCATAAAACGAATAAGGATATGCGGCATACCAAAGTATCCAAGACCCCATCCAAGTCCGGAAACTATCTCTTTCCAGCTTGCATTAAAGAGGTTTGTTTCAAACGGATACTCTATTCCGTTAGCTGTAATAGTTGCAAGAGCGCTTGTATCAAGCTCTTGTGTAGTAGCCACCACAACAGGTACAGCCAACAGTGCTACAAGCATCAAAAGTCCCTGGAAAAAGTCCGTCCAGCAAACCGCATTAAATCCGCCAAGGAATGTGTAAACAAGAATAATAAGTGCAAATATAATCATAGCACTTTCGATTCCAAGTGCCGGGAACAAATCTGCAAACACCTTTGCACCTGCCGAAAAAGCCGACGCAACATAAAGTGTGAAGCTCACAAAAAATACTACCGCACATATAATCTTAAGTGCCGGATTTGCAGTAGCAAATCGATTTGAAAGATACTGCGGTAGAGTGATTGAATCGCCTGCCGCTTTAGAAAACTTTCTAAGTCTCTTTGCAACAAATACCCAGTTAAGAGCAGTACCGATTGCAAGACCAATACCAATCCATGCCTGTCCCAAACCAAACGCAAGGATACTTCCCGGAAGTCCCATCAAAAGCCACGCACTCATATCAGATGCCTGAGCGCTCATTGCCGTTACCCACGGTCCCATCTTACGTCCGCCCAAAAAATAATCCTTTTCATCATTGCTCGTTGACTTAACGAAAAAGAAAACTCCTATTCCAAGCATTGCAACGAAGTAAAGTACAAATGCTAATACCTCTGCCATTTTTATCTTCTCCTTTTTATTTAACATTAAACATCATTATACCACATTATTTACCAAAAGGCAATAAAAATTTTATCTTAAAAAATGCGCAGCAATATTCTCTGCCGTTTTTCTGTCTATCCCTGCCGCAACAAGTTCTTCAACCGATGCTGCTTTTATTGCATTTATTGACTTGAAATGTTTAAGCAGCTTTGCTTTTTTCTTCTCTCCAACTCCGTTTATCTCATCAAGTTCAGATTTGGTAAGCTGACGTGAACGTTTTCCTCTGTGATGCGTTATCGCACTGCGATGAGCTTCATCCTGAATGGCAGTAATAAGCTTAAAAACACTTCCGGTCTTTGATAGTGCAATCTCTCCTTGCTCTGATGCTAATGCACGTGTACGGTGTTTATCGTCCTTAACCATACCAAAAGCAGGAATATCCACACTCATCATCTGAAGCATTTCCTGCGCCGCCGCCAAATGCCCTTCTCCACCGTCAATAAGCATCAAATCAGGTAGTGGCAAAAACTTTGCATTTTCTCTTGTTAGTGTACCCTTTGCAATTTCATCTTCCTCATCATACGCGCGCTTCAAACGTCTGTATAAAACCTCCTGCATAGCCTTATAATCGTTTGCACCCTCAAAGGATTTGATATTGAATGAACGGTATCTACTTCTTGCAGGCTTGCCGTTTTTGAAAACAACCATCGAACCGACATTATCGCTACCGGATATATTGGATATGTCATATGCCTCTATATATTCGGGCGGTGTTTCAAGTCCAACTGCCGCCGCAAGCTCGTTTATGACACTGTTTTGAATTTTATTCTTTTGCTTTGCCGCAAGGTAATTCACACAAGCGGTATCGGCATTTTTTCTCACCATATCGGCAATTTTTCTTTTTTCGCCACGTTTGGGCGAATGAATTGTTACCTTTTTCCCCTTGCGTTCACTAAGCCACTGTGCAATCACATCAGCATCCGAAGCCTCTGTATCTGTGAGAATTTCAGTCGGAACAAACTGTGCATCACGGTAAAACTGCTTAAGAAAATCGGATATAATCTCCTCAGGTGTTCTGTCCGATGCACCAACAAGTCTGAAGTTTTCTCTGCCGACAACCTTTCCCATACGCACGAAGAAAATTTCACAAAAAGCATTATCTCCTGTCGTTGCCGCAGCAACTATATCCATATCGTTCATATTATCGGAATTAACAATCTTTTGCTTTTCATCCAGACGATTTATTGCCAAAAGCTCGTCCCTTATCTCGGCAGCACGTTCAAATTCCATATTCTGCGATGCCCTTTTCATTTCCTGCTCAAGTTCAGATACAAGGCTTTTATGGTCTCCGTCCAGAAAACGGCAGATAGAGTAAAATATACGCCTGTATTCCTCCTCCGACACCTTTCCTGTACACGGTGCAAAGCAGGCTTTAATATGGTAATTAAGACATGGTCTGCCCTTTCCTATATCATCAGGGAATTTACGGTGGCACTTGGGTGGCTTGAATATTTTTCCGACAAGCTCCAGCACCACCTTAACAGTTCCGCCTCCGGCATACGGACCAAAATATTTTGCCCCGTCATTTTTAAGCTGTCTGGTCATAAAAATACGCGGATATTTTTCGTTAATAGTAACTTTTATATACGGATACTGCTTATCATCCTTGAGCAGTATGTTATACTTCGGGCGATATTTCTTAATCAAATTACATTCCAGAACAAGTGCTTCCGTTTCCGAATCGGTAATTATATATTCAAAATATGAAATATTCGATACCATCGCCCTTACTTTAGGCGTATGGTTTTTACTGCTTTGAAAATATTGTCTGACACGATTTTTGAGAATCTTAGCCTTTCCCACATAAATAACCGTATCATCCGCCGAGTGCATTATATACACCCCCGGTTTTTCAGGAAGTAATTTAAGCTCTGCTTCCAGATTGAACTTTTTCATACCGTACACCTCCTTTGCCGTAAGATAAAAATAACTCTACGCAAACGGTAGAGTTATCTTAAAAGCATTTCAACAAGATTGCTTACTCTGTAAAATTAGAAGCAATCAAATTAACTAATGTGTTGACAGCATCTTCTTCATCAATGCCGTCTGCTATAACATTTATGGTAGTTCCCTTTGTAATGCCCAATGACAATACACCAAGCAAGCTCTTTGCATTAACCTTGCGCTCATCCTTTTCCACCCAGATGCTTGACTTAAATTCATTAGCTTTCTGTATAAAGAATGTTGCCGGTCTTGCATGCAAGCCAACCTGATTCTGAACCTCTACCTCTCTTGAAAACATATTGAAATCCCCCTGTTACAGTTCTTCCTTGAATTATGTAGCATATTACTATAATACTATTATTTTTCCAAAACGTCAATAGTTTCTTCAAAATTATTTTTTCAAATTATTCTTCAGACTCGCTGGCATCGGCAATTTCAGGCGCTTCTGAGCCATCAAGATTAAGTGCCGCTCTTACCTGATTTTCTATCATTTCAGCAAATTCAGGGTTGTCCTCCATATACTTTTTGGTGTTATCTCTGCCCTGTGCAATTCTTTCACCATCGTATGAGAACCATGCACCTGATTTTTTAATGATATCAAAATCAACAGCTACATCAAGAATATTTCCAAGCTTGGAGATACCCTCGCCGTACATAATATCAAATTCCGCCTCTTTGAAAGGAGGTGCAACCTTGTTTTTAACAACTCTTACACGGGTTTTGTTTCCTATAACCTCTGTACCGTTCTTAATCTGTTCCTGTCTTCTTACATCAAGACGGACAGATGAGAAAAACTTAAGAGCTCGTCCTCCCGGTGTTGTTTCAGGGTTGCCGTACATAACACCCACCTTCTCACGAAGCTGGTTAATAAAGATAACTGCTGTTCCTGTTTTCGCAGTAATACCTGTAAGCTTACGAAGTGCCTGCGACATAAGTCTTGCAAGAATACCAACGTGGGAATCTCCCATTTCACCCTCAATTTCAGCCTTAGGCACAAGCGCCGCAACCGAGTCGATTACAACAACATCTAAAGCATTACTTCTTACAAGTGCTTCTGCAATCTCCAATGCCTGCTCACCTGTATCAGGCTGTGCAACAAGAAGGTTGTCTATATCTACACCAAGCTTTTTTGCATACTCAGGGTCTAAAGCATGCTCTGCATCAATAAATGCCGCATCGCCGCCACGTTTCTGAGCTTCTGCTACAATATGAAGTGCAACGGTTGTCTTACCCGACGATTCAGGACCGTAGATTTCGATAACTCTGCCCTTTGGTACTCCGCCTACACCAAGTGCAATGTCAAGAGTTAAAGAGCCTGTCGGAATTACATCTACGCTTATTCTCGGCTTTTCGCCAAGCTTCATAATACTTCCCTTACCATACTGCTTTTCTATAACACCGAGGACTGCAGCTAACGCTTTTTTTCTGTCGTCCTCACCGTTTACCTCCATTATGGTTTTCTTATCTTTCTTCTCTGCCATAATCAGTTCTCCTGTTAATACAAGTATATTTG
>JAHAZB010000127.1 GCA_018384175.1 Eubacteriales bacterium | reverse complement strand
GTATAATACAATTGCAGACGGTATATATGCCGTCGAAAGGCAGGTATCATAAATGAAAATCGAAAGTATTGAAGGAAATAGAAAAGTGCGTGTTCTACTCACACAGAATGATTTGAGTGAAATGAATATAAGCTTACGCACTCTTACTTCCGACTCACCGGAGCTTAGCGATTTCCTGTATAAGATTATGGATTATATAAATCATGAAACAGGTTTTAACGCAAAGAGCGGTCAGATAGTAATAGAAGCATCGCCGGCTGATGGCGGTGTTATTTTGACAGTAACAAAGATTACTCCTACAAAAAAGAGAGTAAACCCCAAAATAAAGTCAGTTAAAGTAAAGAATAAAGAAGCTTCTGTAAAAATCTATCAGTTTGCCACATTTGAAAATCTGTCCGAATACTTATCAATCGCAAATAGCGATATGTTTTCCAATACAAAGCTATATTCATATAACAGTTCATTTTACCTCATAATGACTAATACTGACAGCAAAATACTTGAATTTGCGGATAAATTATCACCGTTTGGTGTTGACGAGGTGTTCTTTAATGAACATGGAAATCTTATTGCAGAGAGCGAAGTTCTTGCCAATATGGCATCAGAATTAAAAAAGTTAAAATAACTCTTGCAATAACCATTATAATTTGCTATAATATTTTTATGCTGATTTAGTCAACAAAAAGGAACAAAGGAGAATTGTAATGTTTGGATTTACTAAGGTTTTAGCTTCTGCTGCAGAAAGTGTAGCAGTTGTAGGTGGTAGTGCAGCAGCAACTGCAGGCACAGACGCAGCAGCGACAGGCGCAGCAGGTGCAGGCGCAGGTGGAGTTATTGCAATGATTACATCAATGCTTCCTATGGTGTTGGTTATTGTTCTGCTCTATCTTATAATGATAAGACCACAGCGCAAAAAGGAAAAAGAGTTAAAAGCTCAGATTGATGCTATGAAGGTAGGCGACAAGATTGTTACTATCGGCGGAATCTGTGGCAAGGTTGCAAGAATTAAAGACGATTACGTGTTCATCGAAACAGGCAATATCGGCACTCCCGATGAAAAGTCTGTAATTAAGTTTGAACGCAGCGCAATCAAAACAGTTGAAACTATTCACGGTTAATAATAGTTAAAAGCAGCACAAAATGTGCTGCTTTATTTTTTTCTTAACACAAGAAGGCGGCGCTTATTAGCGCCGCCTTACAAAATTCAATTAGTTCAATTCAGCAAAATACTTGATTGTTCTAACCATCTGGCTTGTGTATGAGTTCTCGTTGTCGTACCAAGAAACAACCTGAACCTCATAAAGACCATTACCAATCTCGGAAACCATTGTCTGAGTTGCATCAAAGAGTGAACCGTACTTCATACCGATAACGTCCGAAGAAACGATAGGATCTGTATTGTAACCATAAGACTCAGAAGCTGCTGCCTTCATAGCTGCGTTGATACCGTCAACTGTTACGTTGTCGCCCTTAACAACAGCTGTAAGGATTGTTGTAGAACCTGTAGGAACAGGAACTCTCTGTGCAGAACCGATAAGCTTACCGTTTAGCTCAGGGATAACAAGGCCGATAGCCTTTGCAGCACCTGTTGAGTTAGGAACGATGTTAGCAGCACCAGCTCTTGCTCTTCTCATATCGCCCTTTCTGTGGGGACCGTCAAGAATCATCTGGTCGCCTGTATAAGCGTGGATTGTTGACATAATACCTGACTGGATGGGAGCATACTTGTTAAGAGCATCAGCCATAGGAGCCAAGCAGTTTGTTGTACATGATGCAGCAGAAATAATCTGGTCATCCTTTGTAAGTGTCTTCTCGTTTACTGAGAAAACGATTGTCTTAAGGTCGTTACCTGCAGGAGCAGAAATAACTACCTTCTTAGCGCCGGCATTAACGTGAGCCATAGCCTTATCCTTTGAGCAGTAGAAACCTGTACACTCAAGAACAACGTCTACATCAAGCTCGCCCCAGGGAAGCTCAGCTGCGTTAGCCATTGCATAAATCTTAAGAGTCTTACCATCAACTGTGATTGTACCAGCTTCGTCATCAGCCTCAACTGTGTGAAGGTTCTCACCTATTCTACCACAGTAGCCGCCCTGTGCTGTATCATACTTGAGAAGGTCTGCAAGCATTGAAGGCTTTGTAAGGTCGTTGATAGCAACAATCTCATAACCCTCAGCACCGAACATCTGTCTGAATGCGAGACGACCGATACGTCCGAAACCGTTAATTGCAACTTTAACTGCCATTTTGAAATTCCTCCATTTAATATAATTTTGCGTAAAATTACGCTTACCTCTATATTTTAACTCAAAATCCAAAAATATACAAGAGGATAACGTTATTTTTTTGACATTTTTTTGATTTTTTTCAAAAATCGTATATTTGCATAAATTTGAGTGTGAAAAAACAGTAAAAATTGGATTATTTTTCTACCGTATTACATCAAGAAAGCACTTTATACATAAGCGGAGCATCATTTTTTAGTGCATGTTCAGTTACCAAAAGAACCTCCGCTTTAACCGTTCTTTCTCCCATACGTATTTCTATTACATCTCCAACCTTGACATCATATGAAGCTTTAACAACTCTGCCGTTTACTGACACGCGCTCAGCATCACAGGCATCGTTTGCAACGCTTCTTCGTTTAATAAGTCTTGATACCTTAAGATATTTATCTAATCTCATAAAATTCTCCTAACTTCACAAAAAAACAGGAGCCCTCATTTGAGGACTCCGTATCAGATAAACTTATTTGTTTACAGCATCCTTAAGAGCCTTACCTGCCTTGAAAGCGGGAACCTTAGAAGCTGCAATCTTGATAGCTGCGCCTGTTCTGGGGTTCTTACCTGTTCTAGCACCTCTTGCTCTTGTCTCGAAAGTACCAAAGCCAACGAGCTGTACCTTATCGCCGTCAACAAGTGCATCTGTAACTGCTGCTACAACTGCGTTTACTGCCTTCTCTGCATCCTTCTTTGAAAGCTCTGCCTTCTCAGCTACTGCTGCAATCAATTCTGATTTGTTCATGATGAAATCCTCCTAAAATTTAATTAAAATGGGTTATACCCTTGATTTACCTTAGTTTATTGTATATTATTTCTATTACAT
>JAHAZB010000126.1 GCA_018384175.1 Eubacteriales bacterium | reverse complement strand
GCCGGTTTGCAACGAATAGCCATAGCCTTATCCTTATTCTGAAGGTGAATATATTAACTCTGGAGCTGGCACTAAACAGGTGAAAGCCCGGCAACGCTCTCATAAACCGGCGTGTCTATAATATACCTAATGAGTTTAGGAAAATCAAGGGTGTTTGAGGAAAAGCTTTCATTTTGCAACCTACTGTTTGCAAAAATTATTCCCAATTGTCCTTACCATAAAAGTACTTGCCCAAATCAATCACATTTAACTCTTGAGCTAAGTTTTTTAGAATGACTGGTTTCAATTCTTTAGGAATTATGTACTCACTAACTTTTTTATTCCCCGCTTTTGAAATATCACAGAAACACATTTTCCACCCTATGGTCTGACATGTTTTATCATTGCACCGGCTTGTTTTTTCATTCTATTATTAAATATTGGGATATTTTGATTACTAAGCACCTGCATTTCAGAATTATCCAAATCATCTGAAACGCCCGCATAATCAAGACACTCTATCACAAAAATTTTACCATCCTTATCCATATTTTCTCTTCCCTCGCCACATGCACAAAATAACGGCATGTAAATGTCATAGGAAACATCTAATAACGGTGTAGGATTAACATGGTTTTGTTGCAACTGCGCAAGTAAGCCCAAATGAGGGAAAAACTTTATCGCAAAATTGTCTAAAAGTGCAGGAAAAATTGTTTTACGGCAGTCTTCATCCGTTTGGTTCCAGGTTTTACCAAACAACTCTTCACATGTTATATATTTCTCCGACTTATTTCTAAAAAAAGAACAGTTTAAGAGCCAATCTTTATCTGATTGACCTCGGCATAGTCGGTCGTAGCTAGGTTGAATAATATCTTTTATTTCAGATATGTTTGCAGTATTGATTATTTCCATTTAATTCGATCGAGCATCCTTTTTTGAAAAAAAAGCATTTATTTTTTTCAATTCAAATCATTCATCTAATGGAGAGCAATCAAGGTCTTCGCTGCCAAAGCGACCATCCATACATTTCTTATCACCAACAAGTTCGTTGTTTTTATACATCGCTGTAGAAACAACCTTCCCCGTTTTAGCACTATATTCTATTTGTTTTCCTTCTCGTTTTCCTTTTTTATAGCTAATAGTACGACAAATTTGCCCATTTTGATAGTACTCTTTTACAAGACCATCTTTTTTTCCGTTAACATAAGGAGTAAGACGACGTAGCGTCCCCTTTTCTCCTATGGAGCCATTCTCATAATATTCTTTCAAATTACCCATCAGTTCGCCTTTTTTATAAAACGATTCCCTCTCAATTTGGCCGTCTTCTCTATAATAAATTCCACGACCTTCTTGAAAACCCTTCATGAAATAGCCTTCATATTCTATCTTTCCATTGGGGTAATAACTGTAATAAAGACCATCTTTTAATCCATTTTTGTAATCCGTCCTAGATACGAGCGTATCTTTTTTTAAAACAGAATCTGTACCCGTGAAAGGAGTTGTTCTCCCTCCATAATAAATTTCCTTCTCATTCTTATTCTTATAATTCCATATCCTATCTATATAACCATTGGACGTATACATTACAACTTCTAGAAAATCATCATTTTTATAATGAAGAAATGCTCCATTTTCACTAAAAGGGACACCATTCTCCCCACGACTACCAATGATTTCCCAAGCAGGCCCGTTGATTTTTCCTTTTTTGAAAGTACAATATTCAGGCCAACCCAAGCGCAAATTTACACAATCATTCCATCTTGCCGTATCCGCACCAAATTTACTAGTACATGTCTCTGTTGTATCCAAAAGAGCATATGCAGAATCTCTTGGAGTAATGACTTTTGCTGAGTCAATTGATTGTGCAAATAGTGCCGTGGTAAGCACTGCTAATTCTATGAGAATTAATCTCACTCTGCTAGTATTTAAATAAGACATATTTTTTACAATTAATAACGGATTCTTCATCGCATAGACCTTTTTTCAGAAATATAAATTTTCTTATAACCGCTTTAAAAATGTTGCTGATAAACGTCAAGGGGTTTTAAGGGGAGTCCCCTTAGGCGAGGGGGTACTGGAAGCCACGGCCCTTCGGCAGGCTCAGGGACCTTAGCCGGGGCTGCAAGCAGGGGGAGGCGTCCCCCTCATTGGTCAAAACAACATCTTACGAATTTACTACGGTTTTCTTGCACATAATTTACGGATGAATGCGGCGATTCATGGTCAAGCCGAGAACGACATTCGAGAGAAAATGCTATTTTATACCCCGTAAATTTTGCAAAGTCGCAAGATTTCAGCAATTAACTGTACAACCTAATTAGAGAATTATGAGTCTTAAAATCGTTGTGCTTGCAAAGCAAGTACCTGATACACGAAACGTGGGTCCCGATGCCATGACGGAGCAGGGAACCATCAATCGTGCCGCATTGCCCGCGGTCTTCAACCCCGAAGACCTGAACGCCTTGGAGCAAGCCCTTCGTTTGAAGGACCAGTTCCCGGGTTCCACCATTTCTGTGCTGACGATGGGTCTCCCGAAGTCTGCCGAAGTTATCCGCGAAGCTTTGTACCGCGGTGCCGACGAAGGTTTCGT
>JAHAZB010000125.1 GCA_018384175.1 Eubacteriales bacterium | reverse complement strand
GCCGGTTTGCAACGAATAGCCATAGCCTTATCCTTATTCTGAAGGTGAATATATTAACTCTGGAGCTGGCACTAAACAGGTGAAAGCCCGGCAACGCTCTCATAAACCGGCGTGTCTATAATATACCAAAAGGATTTTTGCAAAGCAAGGGGTCGAGCTGCGAACCGTTCATTTTGCAAACAACTGTTAGCAAAAAGCCAGGCTCTGAGGTCGTTATGAAAGACCCGACGAGGCTGTAATCAGGGGAGGTCGCCTCACTCCTAAAAACATAATCACCTTAATTCCGCACAATCTTTGAATACGTTGACAAAATCAAAATCTTTGTTTATACTCTACATAGAGGTTTAATATGCCATATGTATATGTAAAAGATTCAGAGGGATTCGTTTTCAAGAAGAAAGAATCCGAGGTAACTACCGGTGAAAAGATTATCTCCGAAAAAGAATACATGAAAAAATCCGGGCTCGCCTTATACGAAAAGTAATTCGAACATGGGGGCGCTCGCTGAATTTTGCAACTTTAATGAATCCCGCTTTGAAAGCGAATTAACGCCAGAAGTTAAGGAAACCCAGCCACCACGTTCTACTGAAAACTTTTGCAAAAAACGTGAAAAGTTTTCAATTTATCTTGCTGAAGTATCAGTTTACTTGGCAGAAGACTTATATGTAATCGGACGGTCTACCACAGGAACTTTTATTTCGCCCCAAAGGGACTTCAAGAATTTTTCAGCATCAGCTCCTTCTGCACCATGTACAATTTCAGAAATAGCTTCAGCAAGTTCTGAATAAAGCTCTAGCTCAATTAGTTGTTTTTCATGAAATTCAATGGACATCACAAATTTCCTATGCTACAATAACATACAATCGTGTTTGTGATAAATCAAGGGGACGCGTCACGACTACACTTTTCCCGCGGAAAAAGTGTTTATTCGGTGCATTTTTTCTACAATAAAGTTTTTTTCGACGCACTGGAGATAATCAAGGTGAGGTAACACTTTTGTTACCAGATTTTTGCGTTTACAAAAATTTACTTGTTTTTTTTTTACATTTGTATTAAAATGACAGAACCATTAAAACAAGATTTCACTATCAAAGATCTTTATATCCAGTATTGGCATTGTAGAGACTTTGAAATTCAGAATCTTTGGCAACGTTCTATTTTCTTGGGAACATTCCTAATACTCTGCTTTACAGGATACGGATTTTTTTTCTGTAAGGCTTTTTTTACGGATGACGGTAATTTTATCGGTCTTTGGAGTGAAGCAAAAGAATGCTGTTGCAATTCGTTGACGCTATCTCCAAACTGGCAAATACACATCATAGCAGTATTCATTGCGATGATTGGAATAATAATGTCGGTTTTGTGGATTTGTTTAGCTAAAGCATCGAAGGCTTGGGTTGAGGTTTATGAGGCGGCGATAGCATCTATAGATACAGAAGACAACTTTATGCCAACTATGTGCAAAAAAGTTGGTGGTTTTCATATGGAAAAACTTACCTTGTATGGCCACAACGAGTATTCCGCCAACAATGCGGAAAGTGCCCAATTTTCGAACAGCCTTTGTTCTTGCAAGGGAGGTCTTTTTTCACCTTCTAAAATAAATATTTGCATTGGTCAAATAAGTCTAGTGATATGGCTTTTGATTGTGATTGTTCATATTATGGGGTGTTTAAATTCTTTGGCAGCATTTGTCATTACGTTGGCTATTGTAATTGGCGTGATTATTGGAGTAACTTTCTGTATTCAAAATAATGTCAAAAGCGGTGAACTCGAAAAAAAAGATCCAATACGCTGTTACAAGAATAAAGGTTAAAACAAGGAGAAAATAAATATGAATATAATTCACAACTTATTCTTTACGGTTTCTCTTGCAGCACTTATGAGTGGTTGTAATTCTGAAATCGACCTGGTAAAAAATGGCACATTACAAGGTCGCGAACAAACGACCATTGGGAAAGCTATTGAAAGTGTTCTTGGCGATGTGGAATGGAATTCTTTTGAAACTGATAAAGGCGTAAAGGTTGTTGAGGCCCAAGGATGGCCCGGAACGGATCTTGTAGGACGTGAGCTATTAAAAAATTATTCGCGAAAATCCAGATAAGTATAAAATTCAATTTATTTTGCATACGGATATGAAAACCTTCGAAGTCGCTTATTGCGGTCGTGGTGATAATGCAGGTCCATGTGATGGCTTTTTGGATTACGCCTACTCGAACAATTCATCTTATGCACCCCTAGAAAAGGTATGTAAGGAAACATTTGGTGAATTTACGGATTCCAGAAACCACATAACTTATGGCACCGTTAAAATAGGGAGTCAAGTATGGCTTTCTGAGAACTTGAATTACAGTATGGATGGTAGCTATTGTTTTGATGACGATAGTGAAAACTGTGAAATCTTTGGTCGTTTGTACACCTGGGACGCAGCCATGAAAGCTTGTCCAGAGGGATGGCGTTTACCATCGGATGACGATTTTTACACCTTGCAAAAGTTTGCCGGAGGGCTTGATGCAGGATTACAGCTGAAATCAACATCGTGGTTTGGCAATGACACCTATAACTTTTCAGTCATATCTACAGGGTATAGAAACACTAGCTCACGATATGTAGATTTAGGCAAGTATGCATTTTTTTGGACATCTACTGAAAATCAATACAATCATGAACAGGCCGGGGACATTCGCTTTGAAAAAAATTCCTCTATGCACGGATCATTTAAAGATGACAAGATTAACGGCTTTTCCGTTCGTTGCATAAAAGGTTCTCAAGAGGAAACGGCACAAACAAATTGCAACAAAGACGATGGTTGCTTTAACGAAAAATGCGAATGGATATGTGAATGATTTTTTAAGGTTCTGCGACAATGCAGGACCTTTTTCATAGTTTTCTCCCTTTTTTGTGAGCAAAGTATTTATTACCAAAACGCTACAGATTTCTTACACAACGCTAACAAGGGAAAAGCGGTCTGGCAGTTCCGCCAGGGGGATTTGTTATTTTCTATTTTATACCCCGTAAATTTTGCAAAGTCGCAAGATTTCAGCAATTAACTGTACAACCTAATTAGAGAATTATGAGTCTTAAAATCGTTGTGCTTGCTAAGCAAGTACCTGATACACGAAACGTGGGCCCCGATGCCATGACGGAGCAGGGAACCATCAATCGTGCCGCATTGCCCGCGGTCTTCAACCCTGAAGACCTGAACGCCCTGGAGCAAGCCCTTCGTTTGAAGGACCAGTTCCCGGGTTCCACCATTTCTGTGCTGACGATGGGTCTCCCGAAGTCTGCCGAAGTTATCCGCGAAGCTTTGTACCGCGGTGCCGACGAAGGTTTCGT
>JAHAZB010000120.1 GCA_018384175.1 Eubacteriales bacterium | reverse complement strand
CCGAATAGGGCATATTATATATTTCATTATGAACAATTTTTATATCCTTTTCATATGCGACTGCAATAGCTGTTGCAGCATAGTAGCCAATCGCACAATCGTGGATTGAATTTTGTTCAATCGTTATATTCCTTACTAAATCAGCTTCATTCTTGCCGTATCTGGCATTCTGGATTGAGCCTACAAGTATACCTGCGGAGGAAATATTTGAAATCTCACAGTTCTTTACTGTAACATTCTTGCTTCCGTCCATAATAGTAATACCGCTGCCGCCGCCGTTTGTGAATGTACAGTTATTGAAAACGACATTCTCGGCATAGGTTGTATTTACAAGTCCGAAAGGCTCCGGCACTCCCCCAACCACATTGGATTGTGCAGGATTAAGCCAGCCTTCCTCTGATACGTGCATCCACGTATTATGTGAGAAGGTAATTCCTTCAACTGTTATATTCTTAATCGGTTTTGCCGCAGTTCCCGTAAAGGAAACAGCGCTTGAGTCTAATTTCGGGAGAATTATCTCTGCTGTTGAAATATCCTCGCCGTCTCTTAATTTATAGTAAATATATTGACCGTCATGGCACCACTCACCAGGCTCATCTAATACTTCGAGTGCATTCTCGAGCCAGAAAATGCCACCACTATCTCCTGTAAGAGGATACGCCTGTTCTAATATGTATGTACCGTGCTTAATCTCAAATTTCGCCACACCGTCTTTTACGGTTACACCCGTTACGAATCTTCTCGGGCTGACGAATGAGTTCTTAAATACGATTTCTGCAATATTTGCAATGTTCCAGTTTGCAACAGCTGTGTTGGTTGTAGTAATTGCAATTGTTCCGACCTCATTGTCTGCTATCTCCCCGTCCCCATTGACATCGGTTGCGCCTTGCGGAAGGTCGAAGGTAAGGTCGTTTTCGGTACTCCGTGAACGTGTCGCCGGAGTACCGTTAACGTATAGTTGTCTTTGGATTGTTCCGGTATAAGGTATTTTATAAATATTATTTGGAGCGTCGTGCTCTATAAACTTAGAATTATCAAGCTTTTCGCCACCGCTGATGATAACATTACCCGTCTGGTACGGCTTAATTGTAAGCGAATTATCGGTGTTTGCCATCTGAGAAGAATTGAAATCAACAGCTTCGTCCAAAAAATATGTGCCGTCTGCGACAAGGATTTCAACATCACCGGCTGCAAGCTTCTCAATAGCTGCAGTTTTAGCTTCCTCTATGGTGTTATAAGGAGCTCTTAATGTACCGGCTTCGTTTGAACCGGCATAGTTCGCTCTTACATAAATTTTTTGTACCGTAACTTCACTCGCATAAACATTTACCGCAGCTGACTGGACAGCCACTCCTAATGTCAGTATTAAGCTCAATAAATTTTTTATTTTCATTTATAAATACCTCTTTTAGTTCATTTTTCCTCTGCGAGAGGGAAAAGTGCCAAAGCTCCGCTTGCCGAGTCTCCATCGAGAAGATAGAGCTTTGAATAATCGCCCGTAACAGGCTCTACATTAACCGTAACATTGAATGTTTCAGTATTACCGTCTGTTATTTGCTTGTTTTCTATACCTATTCCTATCATTTCATCCTTTGCGTTGTAATAGGCAACGAGAGCAGCAACATTTTTTGAAGCTCCCGATGTATTGGTAACATCAAAGGTAGATGTAACCGTTCCTGCCGCACTATCAACTGTCGGGGTTATCTCTCCCGGCTCAAAAGGAGCCTTTACAACTGTAGCCGCTGTTACCTTTTCGCCGTAAACAAGGTCAGCATTCATCGGCTCAATCTCAAGCTTTACAGTCTTTCCTACACTGCTTGCATCTATCAAAATAGAAGGAACTGTTATATCGCCCGAGTTGGTATGACCTGTCTTTTTGATAACACCGTCAATCCAGTAGAAATATCTTAGAGCGACAGTATCTGCATCGGCATTTATAACCGCAGCAGAATTATGTCCTGCAAGCGTATTAAAGCTATCAATTGTAACCTCTGCCGTATCGGCTTCAGCCACCAAAACAGGCTGAACACTTATACCCTTAAAATAGATAATATCATTTTCAGATGCGGTTATATTCAGAGTGATATCTCTTGTACCATCGCTTCCCGATGCAGAAATGACTGTTTCAACAAATTTTGCCTCTTTCCATGTGTTATCCAATGTGATTGGATCTCCGCTTTTTGTAGTTCTTCCTGCCTTGTAGGACATATATGCCTGTGCATTTTCTGTTTGTGAGCTTTGATCAAGCATAACTGTAGCACTCAGCTTATACTGAAGGCCTTTTTTAATCGGAGCAGCCGGAAGAACAATACTTGCTTTTCCGTCAGCACCTGCAACAAGCTTTCCAACCTTCAAACCCTCTCCCGGAAGAGTTACAAGCTCAGCTCCGGTAGGGAAAACATTATTTGTATCCTTGATAATTACGTTATCAAGATAGAATTCTTTCTCATTTTCAAGCTCGACATAGCAAAAAATGTCAGCAGAATCAGCAGTTGTGGAATTTCTTATAAAATCACCCTCAAGCTTTGTCCACCCTGTGCCGTTTACATCAGTTTCTACAGCAGTTGTAGTAATCGGCTCAAAGTTTTCGCCGTTTTTCGATGCAAGAACAAGCTGTGCTTTATCTGTTGTTTGGTTATACAGCTTGATATATGCTTCTGCGTGATATATTCTGTTGCTCTTCATAGAAAAACCGGAATATACGGTTGATGCAGTCTGGTCAACAAGAACAGCACCTGCACTGCCGCCATAGGTATTGTCTGTTACCTTTTTGATATTGAGCTTTGGTACCCACCTGTCAGCGCCAACATTTACACCGTTTTCAAAAGTACCCTCTACAAGCTCATTGCCCAAAAGCTGGTCATAGGTCTGACCGTCGGCAATCTCCGCTAAGGCAACTACGCCAAGCGATGAAATTGTCATAATTGCCGCAACCGCTGCGGCGATTTTTTTCTTTAACATATTGGTTCTCCTTATGCTTAGTGCGATGGATGCTGTTTCACATTTTCGCAGATTTTTCGTTTATTCGGACCACCGGGGACGTCGGTCCCTACATTGTTTACGGTTTCGTAGGGACGGGTGTCCTCGATCGTCCGTTTTGCCTCTCATTCTGTAATTCCGCAGAAATCTCAGCGCTCCATCGTCAAAGCAAATAAATATATTAGTCTACTACGTATCCTTCGCAAAGAGGTTCTACGCCGTCTATATCCCAAACGAATGCCTTAACAACTGTTGCACCTTCAACATATGGGATGTCGTCTGGCTCTGCAGGATAATACTCGTCCTTTGCATCTGCTGATACAGCAAGGTCAACCACATACTTCTTAGCTTCAATCAAACCATCAGCATTGTAGTAAGCCATCATCAGCCATACCTGCTTTGCTTCCGCTGTTGAGTTGATGTAGTTGATATCAACATACATACCCTTTGAAATTGCAGAGATATCCTGCGCACCTGTAACGCCGTCACCTTCAAGGTCAAGGATTGTAACTGAATTTACATCAAATACTCCCTCTTCCCCGCCACCAATATCTGGTGTTTCTTCTACTGCCTTTGTACCTACAACTGTTTTCTCTGCAACGCCGTATGCATTTGAAGCTGTGAGCTTAACTGTCGGCTCTTTAACATCTGCAAGGTCAAACTTCGGCAAGAACTCGCCTGACATAATCATACCGCTTGCAAGAACTGTTGCTCCGTCAAGGTATTCATAGCTGAGCATATAGTCTACAGCATTTGCATCATATGTAACAGTACCATTTGCCTGAATTTCAAGATTTTCGATACCTGCTGCATTCGTGTCAACAAACTTAACATCTGCAAGATAGTAGCCTACACTATTGTCGTTAAGTCCTGTTACCATCGGCTTAATTCTGTATGAATTATCTGTGTCGTATGACGGCTTAGCAAATGTGAACGGAAGTGCAACGCTAATCCACTTGCCCTCATCCTCTGCAGTAAGAGTTTTAACATACTTAACCTCACCATAGCCCGAATCATCTGTCATTGTATGGCTTGTTTCGCCTGCTATGATTGTCTTTTCGCCATCAATTACAAAGAGCTGAATCTTTGTGTTTGCTCCAACCTGTCCTTTAGGTACATAGAACTTAGCCTTTAAGAGATAGTCCTGACCGTCATTAAGCTCTACATTCTGATAAAGAACACCATAACCTGCTGATTTTGTAACAAGGAGTGCATTATCCTCACCCTCATATGCTGCCGAGCTGAAGCCTGCATTTGATCCTGTCCAATCCTCTGTTTTCATACTGATTGTCGGAACAGAAGCTTCAACTGTGCCAGCATTTACCTCAACTACATCAATAGCACCGAAATAGAAAGTCTTAGCTATAGCTGCATTGATACCGTTAAGAACTAACCGTGTTGCTGCTGATTCGGTATTAGTATGGTCAATTTCATAGCTTAAATCTACCCACTGGTCATAAACCAAATCCTTGCTTGCTGTACCAAATGTCATCTTAGGAGCTGTTCCCAAAGCATCAACTGCCGCCTTATTGCTGGACGGAACGAACACCTTTACAGATGCTATATACTTTTTACCCTTTTCAAGATTGTAACAAGCAAAAACACTGTGGTTATCACCGCCGCTTGTGCTGAAACGGTAAGCTGATAAAAGACCAGAGTCTGCCAGATTCTTAGCTGCACGCACAATGTCACCGCCGTAAGTGCCTAAGCCATACTTAGTTCCGCTCCAATGCTTAACAATCGCAAGCTTCTCAATCTTAACAGAGTCAACATTGATAACTGTTCCTGCAGGAACGTTAGTCCAGAGCCATACCTGCAAATCTGCAGTTGTAATTGCTGGATCTGTACTGTTTACAGTAAAGTAACTCTCGTGTCTGAGCCACTGTGTATCTTTTTCATTGATAGGATGTGCACCAAGTCTTGACCAGCCGGTACCTACTTCAGGATACTGTTCGTCAACCGCATAAGCAAAATTGAAGCCGGGACGTGTTTCGGGGCTTGAGTTGTATTTTGATGATACTGATACTACACCGCCTCTGCCACTTGTATTATTTCTGAACTCATATTTAAAGTAATTGTTTGAAGAAATACCCTCAGGATACTGAGCCTTAATATATGATGAAACTCTGTAGTACTGTCCAACCTCAAAGTTGTATGTACCGAAGTTTATGATTGAGTCTCTTGCAGTAACCTTTGCAGATGCTGCACCATCGTAAGCTGTCGATGTGTCTCTTGTTACATTGCCTGCAACCTCTGTTGACGGACCGTCAAATGACTTAAATGCCATAAATGAACCTTTTTTGTTCTCGTCAACTGACAATACCTCAACAATTGAGAAATCATCTATCCAAAGAGTATCATTTTCACCATAGTTTGCTTCAATACCTACAGTTGCACTTGCTTTTGCAGTAGCACCATTATCAACATTTGTAAATACAAACTCTTCGGTAAATAAATGCCACTCACCATCAGAAACAGTCTGTGTAGCTGAACGTGCTCTGAGGTATGTATCCTGAAGTATTGACCAGTTTACAGTTGTACTCGCCTTATCGCCAAATATTTCAAAGTTTAAGTTCTTTTTAACATTTTGGGGGTTGTCAAACTTTACTCTTGCTGAGATACGGTATGTCTTGCCGTATTCATATGAAGCAGATACACCCATAAGTCCGTAACCGCCACCAGACTGTACAGCCTTCATACTTGCCTGTCCGTTATATGCAACGGTGTTGTCCCATTCATATGCGACAGTACCCCACAAACCTGTAGGGAATCCCGAAATATCTGCTTCTGTTTCAAAGCGTCTTGATACTAATGTAGCAGCATTTGCTACACTTGCCGGTAACAGTGCCATAAGCATTGCAAGCACTATTACGCTTGAGAAAAATCTTTTTGCCATTTTCTTCATAATTTTTCCATCCCTTTCCTTATTATATATTAAATATTTTTTGAGAGGTCTCCACCTCTATTGGTAACTCTTTTTGCCTCCCCTGTGTAAGGGAGGGGGACCACCGAAGGTGGTGGAGGGATAAGGCGACCTTACTTTTTACGGCAAGAATCAATCCCTCAGTCAGCTACGCTGACAGCTCCCTTTACACAAGGGAGCCTCAAGGGAGCCTATGTCAGTCCCTACATTGTTTGTGATTTTGTAGGGGCGGTTCACGAACCGCCCGCGGGACATTCGTGAATGTCCCCTACAATGTTTTGCGTTTTCGTCAAATACCATTATCCAACCATTTCGACAAATCTCTGGAGCATTGCAGCAGCTTCTGCTCTGGTTGCTGTACCTGTCGGATTTAAGTTATTCAAATCATCACCGTACATAAGACCGCCACCTACTGCGTTCTTCATATATCCTACCGCCCACGGCTCTACTGCATTGCCATCATTAAAGGTTGTAATGTCTGCCACTTCGGGATAGTCGCCGTAGAGGTAATAGTATGATGCTACAAGGATTGATGCCATTTCATCACGTCTTATTGGTGTTTCCGGTTGGATGTTATTATCAACTACAAAGTGCGAGTCGATAATTCCTGCCTCCAACGCCGCCGCAAAGGTTGATGCATACCAGCCCCAAGTCGGAACATCACCAAAGCCTGTATCATGGTTAGATGCGGTAAGTCTTAAAACTCTTGTTGCAATTGCCAAAAATTCCGCTCTTGAAATGGTATTATTCGGTGCAAAGGTCGTTTTATTGATACCTGAAACGAAGCCCGCATCTCTCAATTTCTTAATCGACGATGATGCCCAATGTCCTTTAATGTCAAGGAATTCGTCCTTTTCTTCCTCTTCGCCATTGCCTGATGCAACCTCAGCCGCTCTTGTGAATGTGATACTTCCGTTCTGGTTGATACAGCCGAAGTAGTAAGGACCCTGGAAGTTGTTCTCGAAATCGTCTATAACATCAAATACGTTATAGCCGTTTACGTTCATTATAAGTCTTGTGCCACCGCCAGGATTGGTGAATGCACCAAGCTGCATATTTACTTCCTTGCCGTACGGAACGTATGTATTAGGCATTCTTCCGAATTTACCCTCTGTACCATAAACACCGTAGAGCATTGTTCTTGCAATTCCTTTGTTAAATCTCTGCAATTCAATCTCTTCAGGCTTAATGGTGATAAGGTAACAATCTGCCTGACCGTTTACAGGGTTAACCGTCGGCTCGCTCTTCTGACCGAATACAATACAGGGCCATCCTGTATCAGGGCCTGTTATATTAACGTTAAATGCCAAAAGCTCGTTGTCAAATGTCTTATTCTTGTACATTGTAAAGCTTCCTGGAGTTTCGGTATATAATGTATCCTTCTTCGAATTGTTAATAAACACAGATGCATTACCCTTGTACCAGCCTTCAGCATCATTGAATAAGTCATTGATTTGTGTTACTTTAAGTCCTGATGTATCAAATTTTCTGAGCTTTGAGCAGGAGATTGTTCTTGTCGCAGATTTTGTTACTCCTTCTGCGGTTACAGTTGCCGTAATCTGAACATCACCCTCGCCTACAGCTCTTACAACTCCGTCATTGCTTACTGTTGCAATGCCTGCGTCTGAAGTAGAATATGTTACATCATAATCGGTAACACTGTTTCCAAGCGCTGATGTGCAGACAAGCTCAAGCTTAAGCTCTGCGTCAATCAAAAGCTTTGTGGTTCTGTCTTTAAACTCAACCTTTGCCAAGTTATCTCCGCATATTACGTGTACTTTTCTGGTCTGAGTCTTGCCTCCGTCATAGGTTACGGTAAATTCCATATAGCCGTTGCCTGATTTTTTAGCAGTTACGCTGTTATTGGTAACATCTATAATGTCGGGAGTCAATGACTTGAACTCAACACTGTATGCGCTTGAAGGAACTACCTCCGCATATGTATTTTGTGCTGTGTAGGTAAAGTGTCTTGTTTCGCCGACATCAAGCTTCATTGCGCGTGCATCCTGCAAATCGTTAGGTACATAGCCGTTCTCGCCGTTGTGGAGTATCAGCTTTTCATAGCCTTTTGTCTTTGCACCGCCCAATTTCGCTCTGTATTCGTCCTCAAGACCTGCTTCTCTGATAATCTTCTTAGCATCATCGTTCCAGTTACATTCCGATACATAGGTTGTGCCCTTTGCACCTGTATTTGTTCCCCTATCGGAAATTTCTCCGGGGTTATCTGTTGTATAACAGTCAAGATACTGGATAAACGAAATTGTCGGTGTCCACGTGTTCGCCCATACGAACCCGTTTGTAATCTCGTTATGGTATGCGTCATAAAAGTCAATTACGTTGTTCTTGAGCTGATAATAGCTTGAGCCTTCGTCGGTATACAGTGCGCCTGCACCGCCCGTTCTCTCTGTCTGACGGATGTAGTTATAGCTTACGGTATTGGGATTATCCAAGGTTCCGCCTGTGGGTCCCAAGGTGTAAACTGCTGCACCGTCGTTTACGGGAGTTCCGTGCATTGTGTTGTATATATAGTTATGCTCGATATGAATATCTCTCGACTTTTTACCTCTTACAAGGTCTCCAGTCCATCCCCAGTTTACGTGGAAGCCTGAGTATGGTCCGTTACCCACTTCGTTATGAATGAAGTTGGAGTAAGAAACGTATCCTACTGTTACACCAACGCCGTCTCTGTGCGAGTGTGCGAAATCGTGAATCCAATTATTTCTTACCTCTAAGTTGTAAACGTCCTCCGAGCTGTCGCCCTTAAATACGCCGATTCCGTTTTTGTCAGCAGATGTCATAATACTGCCGAAGTGTGTTGCACCTGCTGCCGTATCGTAAACGTGGTTACCGATAAACTCGTTATCGTGCGATGCCTTCATATAGTTGACACCGGACTGTCCGATGTGCGAAATTTCGCAATCATAGAAATCGATGTAGTCGCCGTACTCGATTGTAATAGCACCTGGGAGCCATCTGCTTTCCGGCGCCCCGTAGTGTACGTTGTTCTGCGAATCTGTCCAGCCTCTTAAGTAGTCGGGCTTATACCATGCACTATGGCTGAAGCGGAGGTTTTTGAACACGATATTCTGTGTTCTTCCCTCTGCCGAGCCGCCTATACTCATAAGAGTATCAGTAAACGGCACGATTACCTCTGCTGTTGCCATATTGTCGCCCTCGCGCGGGATATAGTAAAGCTCCTTTAAGGCTCTGTCATAGTAGAACTCGCCCGGTGTGTCCATAAGCTCGTAGGCATTTTCTATTCTCCACGGCATTTCAACAGTACCATTCTGCTTGTTGACAGAAATCTGTCCCCACATAGCACCGTCCATTGTGATGTCAACCTTGCCGTCTTCTCTTGCCTTGACACTATGAACTGCACAGCAGGACTGGGTCCATAGCTTAACAAACGAGAACTCTATATCACCAATGTTTCTCCAGTTTAATATGTCGGTAAACTCTGTTGTGTAGCCTTCCTTCGTCTTGACCGAGTTAGAGTCGTTCATCAGCTCATATTCTCCCTCTGTCCATGCTCTTTGAGCACGAACATCGTTTACATAAATCTGACGAACATATTCGGGACCTTCGTATGGGATAGCATAGATGTTTTTCTCGCTATCTACTACCTTCCACTCGCCCTCGACATATTTTCCGCCCGAAAGAAGCGGTCTTTCCTCTGCACTTGAACCCCAGATGACATCATAGCCGTTTGTACCGCCATCATTATTGTCAAAATTCAGAGTTTCTTCTATATAGTAGTACCCCGGGGCGATATCTACAAAAATATCGCCCTTCATATTCTTGTTTATCTTTCTTACATAGTCCTTTGCAGCCTGCACTGTCCTAAACGGTGAGGACTGTGTTCCTGCACCGCTCGATTTGGCGTTGGCATCGACATAGACTATCTGCTGATAGTTTTCCTCAGCCTGTGGCACGATTGTTACTGTTGTAAGCGCAATCGCCGCTGCAGAAAGAAGAACCCCTAATTTCAATAATCCTTTTTTCATACTTTTCTCCGTAATTTATTTTTGGGTTATGGTTGAGGCTTCTCCCTCAAGGAGAAGGCCGATTTCATATTCTTATTTTGTAGCCAACCACTCGTCAATCTGTCTCTGAACTTCTGCTACAATCTCGTCTACACCTGCTGTCTTAAGCTTTGCGTTCATTTCGTCAAGAAATGCTTCTGTATCCTCTACAAGACCTTCTTCAAGCTGTGCATTATACTCGTTGATAACTGATGCACAGTTTGCAATCTGAATTTTAATCGGCTCTCTGTCAAGATTGAAGCCGAGAATTCTTGATGTCTTTGCATTGTCGTTCATAGCCTTTGTCTGTGAGTGTGCATCTGCAGGCTGACCTTCCATTACGTATGTGTTGAATACGTTTGCAATACACCAGTCGCTGTTCTGGTAACCCGGATTATCTACACGTTTTACAGTTACGTCATCAATCTTGTTATAGTGCTTGCCCTCGATACCGTAAACGAGAAGGTTTACGAACTCAGGTGATGTATTAGCAAACTCGAGGAACTTAAGAGCCTCTACCGGATGCTTTGAAGCATAGTTGATTGAGTGAATTGTTGCCTGAATACCGTCATTTGTGAGGTAGTTATCAGAGATTGTGAATACCTTTACCGGATACTTAACAGATGCTTCTCTCATAACCTCGTAACCGGGCTTGTAGCAGTCGATTACCCACGGCTCCTGCTCAGGCTTTCTGTTAGCTGATGTTGCGTTACCATCTGTACCCTTTTTTGTATAGCCGTTCTTTGTCCATTCACGTCTTAAAAGTACAAGGTTCTTGAATGCTTCTGTTTCATACATATTATATACCTTGATTTCATCCGTAGGACCTTCAAGGTCTATTGCTGCCGGCTTTACAATCGGCTCAATATTCTGGTCATACATAAGGTTCTGCCAGTTGAATGTTACTCTTGCTACATTGGGGTAGTCAGCACCGAACTTCTTCATAAATGCGTCCATATCCTGATAGGATTTTACATCAACAAGTGTGTCATTGTACTTTTCCCAGAACTCAAGAGGCATTGAAATAGCTGAGTTTCTCGCCATAATCTGCTGTACGGGTATGCCGTAAATTCCTCCGTCTGCCTTTACACCCTCCCAGATTTTTTCGTCAATGCTGTCTCTCAAGGTCGGAACCTCATCTAAGAGGTCATCAAGCTGCAGAAATGCACCGTTTGTAACGTTGTTTGCATAGTTGTTACACCAGTTTGATGTCCAGCAAATATCCCATTCCTCACCGCCGGCAATTATCATCTTCATCTTGTCGTTGTAGGATGCTGCGTCAATAGGCATAATTCTAAGTCTATAACCGAGGTTTTCGTAAACCATATCCGATGCCTTCTGGAACACTTCGTTATTATCGCTAAGTGTAGTATCTCCCATTATGTACCATGTAAGTGTTATTGCCTCATCCTCTTCATTTTTGCCGCCGCAGCCTGCAAGCATTCCAATTGCCATTGCCGCTGCCATAAGCATTGCCAATAATCTCTTCGTCTTTTTCATTTTTGTTTCCTCCGTTTCATTATTTATATTTGAGTGATTGCTCTCAATCACAATATGTACTGTGTTTATTAACCCTTAACCGAACCGACTGTTATTCCCTTTACAAAGAACTTCTGTACGAACAGGAACAATATCGCCATAGGTCCGATTGCTACCACACACGTTGCCATTCTGAGCGATTCCTCCGGAAGCGCCATTCCCGTCAACATTCCGACATCGCCCGCTGCTTTTAAGAAGTCTATCTTTCCAAGCAAGGTCTGCAAGAGATACTGGAGTGAATATTTATTAACATCTGTTATATACAGCATATTCTGATACCAGTCGTTCCAGTAACCAATTGCCGTTGTGATTGCTACCGTAGCAATTCCGCTGATTGTAAGCGGAAATACTATCTGATAGAAAATTCTAAACTCACTCGCACCATCAAGCTTTGCTGACTCAATAAGCGACTCGGGAACACCCTTTATGTATGTTCTTAAAAGGAATACATTCCACGGACTTATCATCATTATAAGTATTATCGCCCAGAGTGAATTTTTAAGGTGAAGATACTGGGTAACCAATACGTATGTAGGAACAAGTCCGCCGTTGAAAAGCTGTGTAAAGTAGAACATAAACGATATTTGCTTTTGCGCACGAAATGTACTTCTTGATGTTACATATGCTGCCTGCGATGTGAAGAGCACCGACAACACCGTTCCTGTTATTGTTACAATCGCTGTTGTTTTGTATGCGTCCAAAATCTGACCAGGGTTTGCAAATAGTAATTTATATGCCTCTAAACTGAATTCCTTAGGTATAAGCTGGAACCCATTTTCGGCTATTGACTGCTCAGATGTAAATGATATTGCTACAACCATCAACATCGGAAGCAAACAAATAAGTCCGAATAATATAAACGATATATATGAGACGAGGCTTACCATTCTTGCTTCTGTACTTGATTTCATTGTTTTCTACCTCCTTCTCATATCAGAACAATGCGTTTTCTTCGTTATACTTTTTAACTACTGCATTTGCCGTAACTACAAGTATAAGTCCGACTACCGACTGTGTTAAACCTACCGCAGATGATATACTCATCGAGCCTTCTGTAAGTGCTCTGTATGTATACGTCTCGACAACGTCTGTTACCTTCTGCAAAGCACCCGAACCCTGCGGTATCTGATAGAACAGACCGAAATCACTGTTGAAAATTGCGCCTATACCCATTATGATAAGAATTGTCATAGTTGGTGTAAGCATCGGCACTGTTATTTTAACAGCCGTCTGCATTGTGGTACAGCCGTCAACCTTTGCCGCTTCGTATATACTCTCATCAATTCCGAGTATTGATGTATAATACAGAAGTATCTGATATCCCTGCCCCTTCCACATATGGAAGAACCAAAGGATGAATGGCCAGTATTTCGGTTCACCGTACCAGCTTATCGGCTCACCGCCCATATTCTGTACTATTGTATTGAATAAACCGTTTTTATAACTCAGGAATGTCAATGATATAAATGCTATAACTACCCAAGAAAGATAATACGGTTGGAACATCAACGTCTGAAACACACCTGTCATTTTCTTACTCTTTATATTTGTAAGCATTATTGCAAGGGCTATCGATATTATATGACCTGTTACAATAAATGTCAGGTTGTAACAAAGTGCGTTCCTTATAACCGTTTTTGCGTCATTTGACTTAAAGAAGAACTTAAAGTTTTCAATACCAGCCCACGCACTTCCGAAAATACCATCGCTGTAACGGTAATCCTTAAAAGCAATTATAACTCCACCCATAGGCAGATATTTGAATATTATCAACATTACCAGTGCCGGCAGCAATAGCAGCCATAACTGAAGCTGATCCTTCCCTCCTCTGCCAAGCCCTTTGGGTTTTAGTTTCTTTGCTTGCACACCCGGCATTGTCATTTTCTTCTCTTTCAATTTTGTGATCCTCCCATCACGATGTATTTACACTCACTGCTCCCACGAGTGTGTTCTTTCCTTGACCTTATCCTATCACAACACCCTATATAAAGTAAATATCAAATTCAGGCAAAAATATCAAATTAATACCAAATTTTGAAAACGGCATAAAATCAGGCGTTTAGAGCATTATTTTATACAAAAGAATAAATTTGATACTTGCATCAATATTGTGTATGATATATCAAATCACGAACAGAATAACACAAAATATATGCCTGATTATATTATATCATCATCAATTTAAAATGTCTATAACCCCGGGCCATTTTAGCTTAATATAATGTTTTCCACATTTCCCTGTTTTTTTCAAAATAATAACACACCCCGAAAGGTGTGTTATATATTGAGTCAGATTATTTAAGTTCTGGTAAGCTTGCAGCCGCAACAGACTGACCAACTCTTCTTGAGCTTTCATCCGGAATGTGAAGCTTGATTTTCTTTGCAAGCTCCGGGAATTCTGTATCGAGAACCTCCTGGGCTCTTTCAAGAATAAGAGTTCCGCCTTCACCTGATGTTACACGGCCCATAATCAGCACGTGCTTGATGTCATAGAATTCTGTATAGAATGCAATCGCATAACCGAAATATGCACCAATTGTATCATAGATAGCAGCCGCTCTTTCGTCGCCATCCTTCATAAGACCCTGAACAACCTTCAACTTCTCTGCAGGTGAGAGGTTTTCGTCAAGCTCAATACCTGCATAAGGAGCAAGCTTAATTACGCCATCCTGCGAGAAATACTTAACACCACAGCCATAGTCGCCTGACCATTCATCAACCATTGCCTCCTTGCAGAAGTCAACAGGAACGAATGCAAGCTCGTTAAGCCAGCCTGTGATGTTACCCTGCGGGTCAACATATCCGCCAGCTTCGCTTGTTCCCATCGCAACACCCAAAACAGAGTCATCGTTAAGGTCCATAGCGCCTGCGAGAGCTGTTACATCACCATCGTTTGCAACCTCGATAGGAATATTTTCACCAATCTCCTTTGCAACGTCTATGTACATATTTTTAACCTTTTTATCGAAATCCTCGTCGCTTACCTTAAGGAACAAGGAAGCAACCATTATGCGATTATCAACGTAAACACCGGCACTTGAAACACCGATTGCATCAACTCTCGGCATATATGATGCTGCGGTCTTCATCGCATTTAATATACCTTCATAGTGGTAGTCGGGGTCTGAATTTGTTTTCGGGAACCATACAACCTCTTCGGAATATACGCTTTCACCATCAATAACAGCACTAACCTTTCTGTCCGAACCACCGGCATCGAAACCGATTCTGCAACCGTCAAGGTGTCTGCCGATAGGTGCTGCCGCTGATTTATCCTCAGGAGCATCTTCAAGAGAGCAAACTTCAACTACAAACGGCTGTTCATAAACTTTCTCCATAAAGTGAACATCAAAATCTCTCAAGCCGCCATCTGTGTAAGCTTCTTTAATCTTGTTACCTACAACCTCGCTGCCTGCGATTATTACCTTATAACCGCCCGCAACCCACAATAGAGACTTTGTCATTCTTTCAACAAATGCAAAGTTTTCGCCATCATGACCTGTTCCATCGGGATAGATACGTGTTTTGTATGTAGTTGTATATCCCTTGTTTCTCTCAATTGCAATTACAATGTCCTGTCCGTTATCCTTTGTAGCCTCGCGCATATCTCTGCAAACTACTGACAACGGCTCAAATTTCGGGTCTAATTTCGCATTTACCTTAAGCTTCATATCTGATTTCTCCTCTTATGATTGTCTTTTCTACATTAAATTCACCATCGGTGATAATGATGTCTGCATCCTTGCCCACATCAAGCGAGCCCTTTGTCTTTTCAAGACCAATTGTTGTCGCAGGGTTAAGAGATGCGCCGTTTACGCACTCCCAAAGCGGAATATTTGAGTTTGTGTACACATTCCATACACCCTTATTAAGCTGAAGAACACTTCCTGCAACCGTTCCGTCCTCCAGTCGACATACAACATCACGGTAGATTATCTTCTGTCCACCGAGCATATACTCACCCATCGGCAAGCCACCAGCAGGAAGACAATCGGTGATAAAGCACATTTTTCTGCCCTTTAACTGCCAGAGTATGTCATAAAACTCAGGCAACACATGGAATGTATCAACAATAAGCTCACAGCTGACATTTGATTTAAGAGCAGCTGTAACAACGCCCGGTGCACGATGTGCAAGCGGAGTCATTGCATTAAACAAGTGTGTAACGTGTTTTACACCTGCCGCTGTACTTCTCATTGCAGTGTCATAGTCTGCTGATGTATGTCCCATCGAGATTACAACATCTGTATCTCTTGTGATTTCTCTTATTGTCGCAAAATCCTCTGTGTCTGTTTCAGGCGCAAGAGTGATTGTCTTTATAATATCAGCATATTCCTTAACAAATGCCGCATCAGGCTTTAATATGTATTTAGCATCCTGAGCACCTTTTTTTGCCTCGCTGATAAACGGGCCTTCTGCATGACAACCCAAAATCTCAGAGCCTTCCCAAGTTTTGCTCTCCTCTTTAAGCTTTCTGCAAACCTCAAGAGCCTTTTTAATAACCTTCATATCCTCGGTCATGGTTGTAGGTAAAAATCCAGTAACACCGTTTTTAACTATACCACCCGCAATGGTTCTGATGCTTTCTTCCTCACCATCGCATACATCCTTGCCAAGATAACCGTGGATATGTATATCTATAAGTCCCGGCGCAACATAGCCGCCTTTTGCATCAATAATCTCGCTGCCATCAGGAATCATATCCGGCGATACTATCCCCTCAATAACATCCGAGTACAAAAGAACACTTCCGTCAACTATTCTGTCTTTAAGAATAATTCTGCCGTTTGTTATTGCTTTCATCAAAATTCCCTCCATTATATATCTTTCTTTACATTGTATCATTTTGTCAGTAATCTGTCAACATAAATAAACGTGAAATATTTGTAAAATTATAGCCCTATGTAAATCAAAGTTTACATAGGGCTTAGAAAATCATTAATTTTACCTGTTATAATAGAGATTTTTTATAAATCCTGCAACTCAGAGTCAGGCAAGTCATTTTCTATGTTATCCCTTGCCAGGTCGGTATCAATTACAGGATAAATTGATGATATAGGTCTTTCGAGCTCGTTATCAAACAATCCCTGTACAGGCGGAGTTTTATATTTGTTATATTTTTTGTCTTCGTGCATAATTATCACCTCAAGATTATTATGCACATTCTGTCGGTATATTATAGCTTTTCCCAAAAAAACACATACACCGCACCTATAACCAAGCTGAAAACACTTATAACAACAGAATTTAGCAAAATCCTCAAAAACTGAGCTGACGAGAAAAGCTGAGAAAAATTCTTAACTCCAACCCACGCACTACCAAATAACCCTCTGAGCATATTATAATCCACAAAGCTCATAATAAGCGTGCAGAAGAAAGGTATTAGAAGTATAAGTGAAATAATTACTATTCCTACCGAGCATAGAATTTATTTAACATCTGTCATTATATTACTCCCACTCTTTTCTTATTCTCATACACACAAATCATTCATCTATTATAACCTGCTTTACTACAATCGGCATAACGGGCTTGTCATTACCATCTGTTTCCGCCTCGCATATTCTGTCAACTATATCCATACCGTCGGTTACATAACCAAACGCAGCATAATTTCCATCAAGATGCGGTGCATCCTTTTGGACAATAAAGAACTGCGACGAGCCACCATTATAATCATTCGGTCTTGCAAGCGAAATTGCACCCCTATCATGCGGTATCAGGTTCAAAAACCCATTCATAATAAATTCGCCAACAACCACATCAGATGGTTTTTCTTTTTCCTCAGCATCAAAACCACCGCCCTGCGCAACAAAGTCATTGATTACACGGTGGAAGATGGTACCATCATAGTATTTTCCCTTTGCAAGCTTTATAAAATTAGCACAGGTTTCAGGCGCAAGCATCGGATATATCTCAAACTTGATTTCTTCTCCCGAATCAAGAACGAATTTACCGGTTACCTTTTCAATCGTACCGTCCGCATAGCTCTTGTATTCATCATACATTGCCCCAAGCACTCGTTGATACACATTGCATCCTTCTGCTACTCCGGCATTGTTTTCCAATTCTCCCAAGTCTGCTGTTATGCTGACCGAATTGTTCTCCTTAACCCATTCCACCTTTGCGCCAAGAATTTCACCCACAGCTCTCACCGGAACCAGTGTTCTTGACTCGACAACCAAAGGTGGCACATCCATTACGTAGGCTTTCTCAAGCGAAAGACCACCAAGGCAAAACGCTGTATCGGCATCAAGCCACATCAGGTAAAGCTTGTTCTTCCTGTACATTGTAATACCCGATGTTTCTCCGTCCCAGTATACATCCGCATTAAGCTTTTCGGCAACTGCACGAAGCGGAAGCATCACTCTATCTCCTATATAATTGCCATCCTCATCATAAACAGGTATGGTTTTTGCAGGGACATCACTTTCCACAACCTCGCCATTGACCAATACATCAATTTCTGCTTCTGCTGACACAGGCGCAGCCACAAACGTCGCTAATATAATACTAACAAGTAATAAAGAAACAATTTTTTTCATATTGAACCCTCTCGATTATTATTTTTCTCTATTATAGCACGCACAGCAACACTTGTCAAAATATTCAGTTTTATTTTCTGCCTTTAACAATACCATACACAGCACCAATAATTGCATACGGAATCAAAAGATATATCCAAATAAGAATGGCTTATTTTGTTGGTTTGTGTCTATTTTGACTACATCTTGACTACATATGCGATTTTAGAAAGTTGTTCAGGCGTTCTGCAGTAAGTTTTCTCTCTTCTTTGAAATGTGAGTGTAGATGTCTCTTGTAAGCTGAATGGAGGTGTGCCCCATCAGTTCTTGAGCATCTTTTTCATCTATGCCTGCTTCGTATAATATAGTAGCGTAGGCGTGCCGTAATTGATGTGGTGTGATTTTTAATTTTGTTTACTTATCTTTTGAAGTGAACCCCAAAGTTTAGACAAAAATTCAATATTAACTTGCTTGTGAATGAGTTCGGTATTGTACCGGACTCATTCCTGTTAGTTTGATAGAAATTCTTTCGTTATTGTAGTAATCAATATATCGTTTTAACTCTTCAATAAAAGCGTTAACGCTTTCAAATTTCTCACCATAAAACATTTCAACCTTTAATCTACCAAAGAAATT
>JAHAZB010000054.1 GCA_018384175.1 Eubacteriales bacterium | reverse complement strand
AACAGCAATATTCCTAACAGTTTCAATTCCCATCTTAAATAAGTGCGTATGCGGGCGCAGACAACCCGTAAATATAAATATATAAGGAGAGAAAACTATGAGAAGTATTACGACATTGGATTTACAGTATGCCCATCGTTTCTATGGGTTTAAGGGAGAAGCACAGTATCTTCATGGACATACGGGAGTACTTACTATAGAAGTAGAGGATTCGGTTAATGAAGGAGTTAATATGGTTTTCCCGTGTAATGAAATTCAAAAGACTGCATGGGCAGTTCTGAAGAATTTTGACCATGCTTTGATTCTTCGCGAGGATGATCCGCTTTTGCCGGCTATTCTCGATGTCTATGAAAAACAGGGAATTAAAGACGGTACACCAAATAACGTTATGAAAGGTCCTGCTTTCAAAACTGATTTGGCAACGGCATATCCGGAGTGCCGCTTAGTGGTTACAAAAGAAACAATGACCGTTGAGGGTATGATTAAAATTGTTTATGATTTATTGAAGGATAAGCTAAACATAGTTAAATTGACCTTTACCAGCGGTGTTAATGCGGCTTCTGAGGAATTTGAACCGAACTTACATACGGAGCGCTGTCCTTTGTGTGGTATTGCACTGAATGAAAACGGCATATGTCCGAAATGTGGTTATAAAAAAGCCTGATTTTTTCAAATCAACCAATAATGTGCTTGTGCATATTTTTGACAATTATATGATGTTTAACTATAAAATACCATATATGCATAAGGTCTGCGGATAAAATGCCTTAGCAAAACGAGGATTCATTACGGTCCTCGTTTTGTTTTTTTCAAAAAAAGATGCAATCAGTTACAATATCTGCAAGCATATCAGTGTTGTAAAAGAGTAATTTTAAGAAAATTCACCAAACACAATGCACCGCTTTCTACCTAAAAACAGGCGAAATCGGTGCGTTATTTTCGAGGAAAAGTTTCGGAGTGAACAGAATTTGTGTGCGATGGCTGAAAATGCTCTGATTTTAGCAAAACATCCATTACTCTGAAACTTTTCTTTTTGAAAAAAATCACGTTGTTACGGTCCTTTCGGACAAAAAAACAGAACCGCAATTTTGTATCAAAATTACGGTTCTTATTTGGCAAGTTGCACCGATTTAGATGTCGACACAAAACAATTCGATAAATTGTAGTTTATAATACCGTGTAACTCGCATCGGATAATTTATTCATTGCTCTCTTATAGTATTATTTTTCTTTATACGATTCCCATTGCCATTTCTACCAACAACGCAACGACAACGACCAACGCCGAGATGATAAAACCGTGGATCATCGGACGGATACCGGCTTTCTTCATGCTTGAGAAGGATGTGTTCAAACCGATGGCTGCCAATGCACATACCATAAGGAATTTGCTTGCACTCTTGGTGCCGGATACAACAGCGGCAGGAATTGGGAACACGCTTGCTACAATAGACATTGCAAGAAATCCGAGAATAAACCAAGGGAATATCTTTGCAATGCTGAAATTTGCCTTCAGTTCGCTTCCGTTTTTGCTGTTTGCAAGAGCTTCTTTGCGCTCAAGACGGAGCTGCACAAAAGCAAAGGTAATAACGGTAGGAATAATCGCAAGGGTTCTTGTGAGCTTTACCATTGTGGCAAAATCACCTGCGCCCTCTGAGAAGGCATAGCCGGTCGCAACAACGGAAGAAGTATCGTTAACTGCCGTTCCCGCCCAAATACCGAATGCCTGATCGGTCATTCCCATCGCTTGTCCCATAATGGGAAACAATACGATCATTGCCATATCGAACAGAAAAGTAGCAGACATAGCATAAGCTACATCGTTATCGTCTGCATCGATAGTCGGGGCAATAGCGGCAATGGCAGAGCCACCGCAAATGCCCGTACCGGCAGAGATAAGGTTGGCGAGCTTCCAATTGAGTCCCAACGCCTTACCGATAAAATAACCACCGCCAAAACAAGTAAATAAAGTAAATATCATAACGGTAAGGGACATTTTACCTACGTTGAGGATAGTCGTAATATTGAGGGACAAGCCGAGCAAAATAATGGCAAACTTCAAGATCTTCTTGGATGTAAATTTGAGTCCCGATGTAAACACCTTGGTATTCCTCAAAAAGTAATTGAGGATCATACCGATAAACATAGCAATCACGGCAGAGCCAATCAGATGAATAGGCAGCAGACTTTCAAGCCAGCAGGCAAGAATCGCCACACCTACAGATAATATAATTCCGGGAAACATTTTCAACACTTTCATAATCAATCTCCTACTTTCACTTATACCCCTTGATTATAATACAGTTTTATGATAAAATCAAATTATCATTTATTATCGACCGATAATATAAATTAATTGGAGATTGTTATGTTAGATTACAGAGTGATTACCTTTCTTGCCCTCTATGATGAGATGAATTATCGCAGAACTGCCGAAAAACTGAATATGACACAGCCAGGTGTCACGCAGCATATTCATTATTTGGAGAATTATTACGGAGTGAAGCTGTTTGAGTATGATGGACGGACGCTGTCAAGAACCAAGAACGCAGATCGGCTGAAACGTTATTTTGACAGCATCAAGGCAGAGGAAGCGGATATCCGTGAAAAGTTCATACCTACTGATACCGTTCATATGACCGTTGGTGCAACCAAGACCATCGGCGAATTTGTGATCGTGCCGGAAATCTGTTCCTTTCTGCAAAAGTCAAACCATACCCTTGATTTAGTTGTCGATAACACAGAAGTTCTTTTACGTATGCTTGAAAAGGCAGAGATCGATTTTGCCGTTATTGAAGGTATGTTTGACAAATCCAAATACGGCTACCACCTTTACAAGAAAGAAGCGTTTGTAGGGATCTGTGCAAAAAGCCATCCTTTTGCCAATAAGACCGTGCCCCTTGAAGATATTTTTTCAAAGGACATTGTGGTCAGAGAGCCGTATTCGGGAACGAGAACATTATTGCATAATGCAATTACAGACCGAGGTTTTTCCCTTGACAACTTTAAGCGTTGTATCTCTGTCAGTAATTTTTCCGTGATCTGCGACATTGTGGCAAACAACGGTGCGATTACCTTTGCCTATGAACCTATCTCCCGATGCCGTGACGACCTTGCCACCTTCTCTGTTGCAGATATGCAGATTAGTGGTGAGTTTAATTTTGTGTATTGCCATGAACGGGTCGCAAGGGAGAAAATAAACTTGCTTTTCTCCAGTTAGGAGCTATTCTTCAAGATACAAACATTTAACATTTATAAAAACAAAAAAAGGGCAGACTTTACGAAATTAATCGTAAAATCTGCCCTTGATATCTGTTGAATTTAGTTCAAGTCCTCCCCGAAAGCCGTTTTTGGCTTAGGATATCTATTGAGTTTCACTTGAAAAAATGGGATAAAAAAATCCAGTAACCGTTGTGGTTACTGGATTTCTTGCGCCGACATCTAAATCGGTTCGCATTGTTGGGTGCAGGGGCCGGATTTGAACCGACGACCTCCGGGTTATGAGCCCGACGAGCTACCAAGCTGCTCTACCCTGCGATATTAACTTGACTGCTTGATTATTATAACACTAATATTTATATATGTCAAGCTTTTTTTGCTTTTTTGCACAAAAAATAATTCGCAATATAGTAACAAATCCCCTCTGTTTCGACAGAGGGGAAAGCTTTTTGGCTATTTAGTCGGTGATTTTGTGTGGTTCGCCGGAGGGATTTCCTACAGTGAAGATAATTTCGGTTATTGAGTCTTTTTCAAATACAGGCAAATCCTCTGCTGTTACATAAAAATCTCTTTGTCCATTGCCGGCACCGCTTGTAACGGACACCTTATTCGCTTTATGACCGTTTATGCAGATTTCGATATTCTGATTTACCAAATCATATTTTTCACTCTTATCACAGGGAGTTTCTACATTGAAGCCGTCATAACAAAGCTGTCTTAATCTATCCATCAAAGCTGTTGAATAGAACAGTCCGTCATTCTGGTAAAAGGCGATGGTGAAATTATAGTCTTTTCCTGATGAGTGCATACTTAAATCCAGATAATCTGTATCACCGCTACCTAAGAGAGAATCCTTTGTGTATTTAACAGAAAATGAGCCTGTGCCCTCTTGAGTTTGTGGTTTTCCGGATAAAAGTCGAATATCATAGACATATCCCGATTTTACAGGTCCCGATTTTACAGGGCTTTTGATATCGAGCTTTCTTTCTGTGGCAAGCCATTTTACCCTATATCCGAAATCACGCATAGCTTCTGCATGAATATATGTTTTTCCACCGGTATTATAGGCGGTAATAGTCTCGTTATCTAAATAGGTTATAATGTCTGTCTCATAATAATTGCCGATAGGAACACCAACTGATGTTGAAGAATGTGTAACCTGGGGAGGAATCTCGTTTGACGGAATACGGGATTCATCAATGGTCAGAGTTCTTTCTTCAGGATGCCAATACACGTGAAAGCCATAGTATTGCATTGCCTCGGCACTTATCAATGTCTGACCGCCGATATTGATTGCCTCTATTTCTGAGCCGTTAAGATATGTTTTTATGTCAGTACTGTAATACTTACCTACAATGTCGCCGGTTTTGGCAAAGGCAGTAATAGATAACGATGCTGTCAGCAGTAATGATGGAATAATAAGTAGTTTTCTCATATTATCACCCTCCATATCAATTATAACATACACGAGTTGAGATAACAAGTGATGTTATTGATTTGTAAAAATCAAGCCATCTCCCAAAAACAGAGATGGCTGAGATTTTACATATTATTCTTTACAAACTTTTCGTGAGCGGCACGAAGCTCCTCCGCCTTCTCTTCCGGAGCGGTCGGATTACAGTGCGCCCATGCACCTGTTTCTGATGATGCGTTAAACTTTTGCTTATCTGCTGAACGCATCGGGGGATAAAATGCAATATGGAAATGATGCATGCTTTCGTCCTCGCCGGTATTTACCGGATTCTGATACATACACATCATATATGGGAATGCATAGTCAAATAAACTGTCAAGGGTTCCTGCTGCTTCCTTAAGGGTATGTGCAAGGGAGTTTTTCTCCTTGTCTGTAAGCTGAGTTATGTTTGAAACATGGCGTTTTGATGCTATGTAAATACCGTAAGGATACTCACAGAAGAAGGGCAGAAATACTATAAAGTCATCATTCTCGAAAATGATTCTGTCTTTTGCGTTTATTTCATCCTCAAGCATATCGCACATCAGGCAGTTGCCTGTCTTTTCCTTATGCTCACGGAATGACTCACACTCAAGCTCAATCTTCTTAGGAATAACCGAGTAGCCGTAAATCTGACCGTGCGGATGAGGCATAGTTACACCCACAACGGCACCTCTGTTTTCGAAAATGAAAACGTATTTGATATTTTCGTCCGATGAAATATCTTCAAAACGGTCGCACCAAAGGTCTACCAGTTCTCTGATATGCTCAGTCGGAAGCTCAGGCAGGGTAACGGTATGCTCGGGTGAATAGAGCACAACCTCGCACTTGCCGTAGCTTGGTTTTGTCTTGTATATTCTTGTTTCCACGTCATCGGGAATGGGGGGATTTTGCGAAAGTGCAGGGAAATCATTATCATATTTAAGTACCGTAAAATGCTCAGGCACTTTTCCTGAACCGGGACAAAACGGACACCAGTCCTTTGGCATCTGAGGTCTGTTCTGACGGTGTGATGCAATCATAACCCAATCCTTTATAAGTGGATTCCAACGTAATTCTGCCATTTTAAGCGCTCCTTATTTGTGTTGTACTATATAATTTTACCTCTAAAACGCAATTCTGTCAAGATTGCTACGATATATAGCATCAGGATTATAAAGTATCAATTATGTGAAACACACAATATAGTGTGTAATTATCAATAATTTATTAACCATTTCAACAAAATATTGTTTCGGATATATTACAATCACAAAATCTTTGTAACATAAATTAAAAAAAAAGTATTATTTTTTTAATAAAAATACTTGCAATTTGTGATGAAATGGTGTACAATTGGGTTTATAAAGGTTGGTTTGGGTAGAAATGGGTAAATTTCGCTAAAAATTACCTTTTTTATTACTAAAGTGGAAGGCGGTGAATGAATATGGCAGACCTTTTTGGCAGCTACACACGACAGCTTGATGAGCGTGGCAGATTTGTATTGCCGTCTAAGGTTCGTGAGAAGATAGAAGGTCCTGTACATATTACACGTTCACTCGTTGATGATTGCCTTTTGCTTTATACCGAGGATGAATGGACAATCCTCAAAGAACAGGTGAGAGACCTGCCGACTACAACCAACAAAGCTGCTAAGAGATTTGTACAGATAGTATTTGGACAATCCGTTGAGGGTGAGGTTGACAAGCAGGGAAGAATTGCTCTTACCAGTGAGCTTTTAGAAGCTGTTGGTATGACTCGTGATATTATTCTGGTCGGTATCGGCTCTAAAATGGAAATCTGGGATGTTAAGAAGTATGAAGATGTTATGAACGAAGCTGACTTTGACGAAATTCTTGACGGTATTTCGCAGTTTGGTCTTAACATTTAAGGAGATACGATATGGAGTTTGCTCATATTTCGGTACTTCTCAATGAAGCTGTTGATGCGCTTTCTGTTGAAGATAACGGCATATACGTCGATGGAACTTTAGGCGGTGGCGGTCATTCACTGGAAATACTTAAAAGAAGTAATGACTGCAGATTGATTGGTATAGACCGAGACTTGGAAGCGATAGCAGCGGCCGGAAAGCGACTTGAAAGCTATTCGGACAGAATAACACTTGTAAACAGCAACTTTGCTGATGTCAAGCAGGTTCTTGAAAATCTTGGTATCGAGAAGATTGACGGAGCGGTACTTGATTTGGGCGTGTCGTCATATCAGCTTGATAATGCCGAAAGAGGATTCAGTTATATGAAGGATGCACCGCTTGATATGCGGATGAATCAAAAGGATACCAAGTCGGCATATGATGTGGTAAATACATATGAAAAAAAACAGCTATCAGATATTTTCTTCCGTTACGGAGAAGAAAAATGGTCAAAGAGGATAGCGGAATTTATCGTTAACCGGAGAGAAAATAAACCGGTTGAAACAACAAAAGAACTTGCAGATATAATATCTGCTGCAGTTCCTGCCGGTGCGCATGATAGGGGGTCGCATCCGGCAAAACGAGTATTTCAGGCGATAAGAATAGAAGTAAATGGGGAGCTTGAGATACTAAAAAATGCAATTAACGATTTTGTTGACTGCCTTAAACCTGGCGGTCGCTTGGCAATAATCACCTTCCATTCGCTGGAAGACAGAATAGTCAAGCAATGTTTTAATGAACTGGCGGCGGGCTGTACCTGCCCGAAGGATTTTCCAGTGTGTGTCTGTGGAAAACAGCCTGCCGTAAAAGTAATCACGAAAAAGCCGCTTCTACCTACCGAGGCAGAAATGGAACAAAACTCTCGCTCTAAAAGCGCAAAGCTCAGAGTGGCACAAAAGATATAATAGCAAAAGGGGGATAAAACGTGGGATACGATAATCTGGCATATGTGTGGGAAGATGACAGATATGAAGAAGAGCTAAAAAGCAAAAGAGAAAAAATACTCCTTGACCGTAAACGTAATGTGGCAAAAAAGAGGGTTATCTTTTTAGGCTACGTGGTTATGGTTATACTTGCGGCTGTTTTTATGATAGGCAAAAACGTTTCCGAATATGAAAGTGAACTTAAGATAAAGAGTCTTGAAAAGGAGCTGGCAGCGGTAGAAAGCTACACAAGCCAGAAGCTTTACGAGCTTGAGGAGAATATAGATTTGAATGCTGTTGAGGAAGCAGCAACAACAAGACTGGGTATGCAAAGACTCAGCAAGAATCAAACAGTATATGTAAACGTAAAACAGGATGACGTTTGCGAGCTTACTGCAAATGAGGTCGAGGGCATCAAAAACCGTGTTGCAGAAGCAGCAGTTGACCTAAAGCAGAATGTTATAGGTCTTTTCAGCATTAACTGAAAAAAACTTGCATAGAAATATATTATTGAGAATAGAACTACACGAGTTTGCGCCACCGAAAACGGATGGCGCAATGCTTGCATTATTGGAATTATTATTGCATAATACGGAGGCGAAAGTATGAACAGAATCAGAAAGAGAATGTTGGTGTTTCTTACGATTTTTGTAATACTTCTTGTTTTTGTTATAGGACGTATTGTATACTGGCAGGTTTTCCGAGCGCCTGAGCTGAGAACAAGAGGTGAATCACAGCAGACATCACGTACTAACATAAATGCGAACAGAGGAACTATTTATGACAGAAACGGAAAGGCTCTGGCAGAAAGTGCATCGGTAAATACAGTTATTTGCAATCCACAGCAGCTCAAGGCTGATGATGCGGCAGAGGTTGTAAGTAAATATCTTTCGGATATCCTTGGGCTTGAATATGACGAGGTATACCGTAAGGCGACAAAAACAAATAAATACCAAAGTATAAAAAAGAGAATAAGTGTCGAGGAAACGGCAGAAATAGAAAAAATCAAAAATGGTGAAATGGGCGACGACCTTAAAGAAAAGTTTAAGGGAGTATACTTTGAAACAGATTCAAAAAGATACTATTCCTTCAGTATTGCTCCGCATTTGATAGGCTTTACAGGCTATGACAATAACGGACTGCAGGGCATAGAAAAGACGTTTGATGATGCGCTTACCGGCAGAATGGGTGGAGTTTATGCTGCAAGGTCTGCATCGGGTCTTGAGATGGACTATCAGTATGAGGAGGAGCAAAGAGCAAGTAAAGGTGCAGATGTTGTTCTCACCATTGATGAAACAATACAACACTATCTGGAAAAGTACCTTGAGGCGGCTGTAAAAGAATGTGCACTTAAAGAAGGTGCAGCAGGTATAATAATGAACCCCAAAACGGGTGAAATTCTTGCGATGGTAACAAAGCCTGACTTTAACTTAAATTCACCTAACAATGTTGAACAGTTTATAAATCAGGCATACGGTCTTGATCAGCAGGAGGAATTTGTCGGCTTTGACTCTGTTGATGATGAAGAAGCAAGAGATAAGGCGATTGCGGCTATGCGTAACAAGATGTGGCGAAATAAAGCGATTTCGGACACATACGAGCCAGGCTCGACCTTCAAAATCCTCACTGCAGCAATGGCGCTTGAGGAAAATGTAGTTTCGCTTGATACTCCTTTTAGTTGTCCGGGATATAAGCAGGTGGCAGACCGAAAAATCAGATGTCATAAGGTTACCGGACACGGCGCTGAAACCTTCCTTCAGGGAGTGCAGAACTCTTGTAACCCTGTATTTATGGAAACGGCGGCAAGGGTTGGTCCGGAAAAGTTTATGGACTACTTTAAGGCATTTGGCTTAACACAAAAAACCGGAATAGAGCTGATTGGCGAATCGGGCAGTATTTTCTATCAGCATAAGCTATCTGAAACAGACCTTGCTACAAGCGCGTTTGGTCAGGGCTTCTCTGTAACACCTATACAGATGATAACAGCAATATCATCCGTTATAAACGGCGGTAATCTGATGAAACCGCAGATAGTAAAGGAAATAAGAGACGAGAATGGTGTTATAAAAAGCTATCAGCCACAGGTTGTCAATAAAGTCATATCGGAAGAAACATCAAAAATGATGCGTGAGATATTGGAAACAGTTGTTTCCAGTCCGCACGGCGGCGGTAAGAATGCGTATATAAAGGGATACCGTATAGGTGGAAAGACAGGAACAAGTGAGAAGGGCAGAAACAATAATAAACGAATTGCGTCATTTGTTGGTTTTGCTCCGGCAGATGATCCTGAAATTATATGCCTTATAATGCTCGATGAGCCTCAGGTTGCAAACCGTTATGGCGGTACAATCGCCGCACCGATTGCAGGTAAGGTTATAGAAGCTTCGCTTGAGTATATGGGTATAGAAAGACAGTATACGGCAGAGGAAACAGTTGATATCGGTGTCAATGTCCCTGAGCTTCGCGGTATGACAATTGAAGCTGCTAAGGCTGAAACAAATAAGTATAACCTTTCAATTACGATAAAGGGCAGGGGCGAAACAGTTTTAGACCAGCTTCCCAAACCTGGAGCTACTGTTACCAAAGGCTCTACTGTAATAGCTTATACAGAAGAACAACAGGCTGAAACTATGGTAAGTGTGCCTGATGTTACGGGACTTTCGATAGATGCGGCTAAAAAACGTCTTGAGCTTTCAGGGCTAAACTTTGAAATTTCAGGTGCCGGACTTTCGAATTCCGAAGGTGCGTATGCATCAAAGCAGAGTATTGCACCGGGAGAACAGGTGCCTGCCGCTACGGTAGTAAGCGTAGAATTCATACACAAGTCAACCGATTGATTTAGCAAAAGAAAACAAACCTGAACAATAAGAAAGAGGGAGTTTTCTATTAAAGCAAGTGTGTTGCTGGGTAAATATTATCACAGGTCGATACCTGACTTTGAAATTGAGGCTGTTTGCTATGACACGCGTCAAATGAAGAAGAATTCGGTGTTTGTCTGTATAAAGGGCGAAAATGACGACGGACACCGATATGCCGTAAAAGCGGCAGAGCTTGGCGCAAAGATAATCTTTGCCTCAAGGCATATTGATTGTAATGCAGTTGTTATTCTTACAAATGACACTAAGTCGATGCTGGAATATCTCGTAAAACGTTTTTACGGTATGCCAAAGCTCAGATTGTTTGGTGTAACAGGAACGAACGGTAAAACTACTGTAAGCCATATGATTGCATCGGTATTTGCGGCGGCGGGTATAAGCTGTGGAATAATCGGAACGAACGGTGTGTTTTTGGATGGTGAGGAGCTTGAGAGTGAGCGGAATACACCAACCACTCCTAATATGCCCGAGCTTTATATGATATTATCCGAGCTTGAGAAAAAGGGCGCAGAGGCTTGCGTTATGGAGGTTTCATCACACGCATTGACGCAGGACAGAGTGAATGGGCTTTGCTTTGAAACGGCAGTATTTACGAATTTAACACAAGATCATCTTGATTACCACAAGAATATGGAGGATTATTTCCTTGCCAAATGCAGACTGTTTGAAATATCCGAAAGAGTGTCTGTAAATGCAGATGATGAGTATGGAAGAAGAATTATAAACACCTTCGATAACTGCATAGGATATGGCTGTGAAAACGGCGATATACGAGCGGAAAACATAGTACTTTCTGCGGACGGTGCAGAATTTGGTATAATATGCGGTCGAAGCAGAGTAAGGCAGAAGATAAATATTCCTGGACTATTCAGTGTATATAATGCTCTTGCGGCATATACAGCATGCTATATTTCCGGAATAGAAGCAGAAACAATATCCGCAGGTCTAAAGAATGTTGATGGCGTTCTTGGAAGAATGGAGCATATAGATGCTAACGGAATAAGTGTTCTGATAGACTATGCTCATACCCCTGACGGACTTTCCAAAGTGCTGACCAGTCTTAAAGAGGTTACGAACGGGCGGTTGATATGCTTGTTTGGCTGTGGAGGGGATAGAGACAGAACTAAACGTGCAGTAATGGGTGATATTGCGACGAAGCTTGCAGATGTGGCAGTTATCACCTCGGATAATCCACGCACAGAATCACCGACAGAGATAATAATAGATATTTTAAGCGGTGTCAGAAATGATAATTACATCGTTATAGAAAACAGAGAAAAGGCTATTGAAACGGCGTATAATATGGCAAGAGAGGGAGATACCCTGCTGCTTGCAGGCAAGGGTCAGGAACGGTATCAGATTATAGGTAAGGAACGTAGATTTTTTGATGAGCGTGAGATAATAAAACGTATCAGTAATGAGAAGATTGGAGAAGACTATGCAGGATTTTACAATTGAGGAAGCACGAATTGCGTGCGGTGGCGAATATGTCAAAAGTGCAGAGGGTAACATTTCTGGTGTAACGATAGATTCAAGAAGCGCGGCGGAGGGTATGCTTTTTGTGCCGATAGTTGGCGAAAGAACGGACGGACATAATTATATTACCTCTGCACTTGAAAGCGGTGCGGCGGCTAGTCTTACGGAAAAGGATGAAGTTACGGCGGAAAAAGGTGCGGTTATCCGTGTAAAATCTACTGTGGAGGCAATCGGACAGATTGCTGCGGCATATAAGAAAAAATATAATGTCCCGACGGTTGGTGTTACCGGTAGTGTCGGAAAAACTACAACAAAGGATATGATAGCGGCGGTTATGTCAAAGCTAGGTCCGTGCCTTAAAACTGAGGGCAACTTCAATAACGAGCTTGGACTTCCGCTTACTGTATTCCGTCTTGAACAGGAGCATAAGAGTGCCGTTTTGGAGATGGGAATGTCGGCATTCGGAGAGATAAACTATCTGGCAGGAATAGCAAGGCCTGATGTTGCAGTAATCACCAATGTCGGAATGTCGCATATTGAAAACCTCGGCTCAAGAGAGGGGATATTAAAGGCAAAAATGGAGATTGCTGATTATTTCGATAAAGATAATCTTCTCATTATAAATGCGGATAATGATATGCTAAATACTGTAGGCAAGGATAAGAAATACAAAATTCTTACTTATGGTATTGAGTCTGAGGCTGATTACAGAGCAAAGGATATTACAGATAACGGACTTGAGGGTTGTAGCTTTACGGCGGTTACACCGAAGAATGAAATAAAAATCAAGCTTGCGGCGGCTGGAGTACATAATGTGTATAATGCACTTTCTGCAATCGCTGTGGGTGAACATTTCGGTATAAATAACAGCGATATAGCGGATGCAATAGGGAGCTTCGAACTCACAAAAATGCGTATGACAGTTATGGAATATGGTAATGTAACATTGATAAATGATTGTTATAATGCGTCCTATGACTCGATTAAAGCAGGACTTGATGTGCTTGCAAAATCAAAGGGTAGAAGAGTTGCAGTTTTGGGTGATGTGCTTGAGCTTGGTGAATTTGCGAAGGATACGCATCTTAATATCGGCAGAATATGCTGTGAAAGAGCGGATGTGGTAATTGCGGCAGGTAATAATGCAAGGTATATTGCCGAAGGCGCAAAAGAGTCGGGAGTTAAAGAGGTGCTTTACTATCCGACAACCGATGATGCTGCAAGTGCAGCAGCAGAAAGGGTAAAGGATGGAGATACTGTACTTGTAAAAGCATCCCGTGGTATGAAATTTGAAAAGATTTGTGATGCGGTAGGAGATAAATTAAAATGAAGTTAGGAAACTATAATATAAATATGCTGATATGCTTTCTGATTGCCTTTTTGGTAACGGCGGTTATAATGCCCGCACTTATACCTTATTTAAGAAAGCTTAAATTCGGACAGCAAATTTTAGATGAAGGACCTAAATGGCACGAGAAAAAATCAGGAACTCCGACTATGGGCGGTATTGGCTTTATAATTGGTGTCGGAATTGCAGTTATATGTGCTCTTTTAAGAAGCTTTGATATAAAACTTCTTATGATGGCGGCAGTAAGCTTAGGCTTTGGAGCAATCGGCTTTCTTGACGACTATGTTAAGGTGGTAAAAAAACAGAATCAGGGACTTACTGCATCGCAGAAATTTTTCCTGCAGGCTGCTTTGGCGGTTTTGTATGTGGTTGTGCTTATGAAGACAGGTGAGTTGTCAACAACAATCCTTATCCCGTTTACAAACTATAAATTCTATATGCCATGGTGGCTGTATGTTCCGTTTATACTGTTTGTTGTTACCGGTACGGTCAATGCAGTTAATCTTACTGACGGTATAGACGGTCTTGCGGCATCGGTAACGGTTGTTGTATCGTTGTTTTTCGGTATGGCGGCAGCGTTGGTTGCATCTGATGGCAGTGCATATTTTGCGTTCGCACTCCTTGGTGGTGTCATAGGCTTTTTGATTTATAACAAATATCCTGCAAAGGTATTTATGGGTGATACCGGCTCACTGTATCTTGGCGGTGCATTGAGTGTTCTGGCAGTAGGACTTAAAATGCCGCTTGTACTTATAATCTGCGGCTTTGTGTATCTGTTTGAGACTTTGTCGGTAATTATGCAGGTTGCTTCGTTTAAGCTGACAGGGAAACGCATATTCAAGATGAGTCCCATTCATCATCATTTCGAGATGTGTGGCTGGAGTGAAAGAAAGATTGTACTGGTATTCACTTTGGCGGCGGCAGTATTGTCTGCTTTGGCATATATTTCCATTCAGCCGTTTGCGGCTTAACTTTTCCGGAAAGGAGATAAAAACGTGAACTCCAACAGAAGAACACAACCTAAAAGTCGAAGACCAAAGACTTTGACAAAAGAAAAAAAGCCGCGCACAAAAGTAAGGAAATTACCTGTTAAGCTTGGCGAAATTGACTTTACATTTCTGTTTCTTATAATTGTACTTCTTGCATTCGGACTTGTAATGCTGCTTAGTGCATCAACGCCGTCTGCAAATACAAAAATCGGAGACTCTTACTATTTCTTTGTCCGCCAGCTTTGCGGAGTTGGTGTCGGTGCAATAGGTATGATTTTCTTTGCAATGGTAGACTATCATAAGTATAAAAAGTATGTAAACTGGGCATTTTGGATAGGAATCGTTCTTTTGATATGCTGTCGTGTGCCGGTTATCGGGCAAATGAGAAACGGTGCTTGGCGGTGGCTTAAGACTCCGTTTATCCAGCTTCAGCCGTCAGAGTTTATGAAACCACTGATAGTTATGTTCTTTGCAAAGCTTATAAGTGAAAAGAAGTATAGATTAGACAATCTTCCCGGGCTCGGGGTATATGCCGCAGTCTTGGTGATAATAGCGGGAATAATGTGGCTTTGGCAAAAACATCTCAGCGGTGCGATAGTGATTTGTGCAATGGGAGTAGTGGTAATGTTACTCGCAGGAGCAAAACTGAGGTACTTTATAATTGCGGCATGTGCGGCAGTTCCTGTCGGAGCGATGCTTCTGCTGCAGGACCCGACCAGATGGGGAAGAGTATTATCATTTATAGACCCGTTCAGAGATACCGGAGATAAGAGCTATCAGATTACACAGTCTTTGATTGCGATAGGTACAGGAGGATTGTTTGGAAAAGGACTTGGCCAAAGTGTCCAGAAATACGGCTTCTTGCCTGAACCTTATAACGATTTCATCTTTGCGATTGTTTGTGAAGAGCTTGGATTTATAGGTGCGATTATAGTAATAGCCTTGTTTGTGGCATTGGTTGCACGAGGAATAAAGATAGCTATGGAGGCACCTGATATTTATGGCTCTCTTGTAACAATGGGAATTGTTTCACATATTGCTATTCAGTCGCTGTTTAATATTGCGGTTGTAAGCTGTTCTATTCCGACAACAGGTATGAGCTTGCCATTTTTCAGCTACGGAGGTACTGCGATAATGGTTCTGGTAGCGGAGATGGGCATTGTACTAAATGTCTCAAGACAGTCAACTAAGACAAAAACTTTACCTAAGTAAACGTGCTTATAGGATATATGTTTTGGCAGAAAGGAATTTATAAATGAGAGTTATATTTGCAGGAGGCGGCACAGGCGGACACATAAATCCGGCAATTTCGATTGCAGACTATTTGAGAAAGGCTGACGAGGATTTTGAAGCGCTGTTCATAGGAACAAAGCGAGGACTCGAGACTAAGCTTGTTCCGGCTGCGGGATATGATATAAAGTATATTGACATTCAGGGCTTTGACAGAAAGAATTTGCTTAAGAACTTTTCGGTGGCTGCCAAGCTTGTAAAAGCTAATGCAGAGTGTGTTAAGATAGTAAAGGAATTTAAGCCTGATGCAATTGTATGTACAGGCGGATATGTGAGCGGGCCGGTTGCTATTGCGGCAAAGAAATGCCGAGTTCCGGCTATAATTCACGAGCAGAATGTATATCCCGGAATGACGGTAAAGGGTTCGCAAAGATATGTAGATTATGTTGCAGTAAGCTTTGCTGAAACTATCAATCATATGTCGCACAAGGATAAGTGCGTGGTAACGGGAAATCCTATAAGAGAGGAAATTCTTGCGGCAGATAAGCAAAAATGCCGTGAAAAGCTTGGTATCTCAGATGACGAAAAGCTTGTGCTTATCTTTGGTGGCAGTCTTGGTGCGCCAAGAATTAACGAGGCAGTTGCAGGCCTGATACCTAAGGTTGCAGGTAGTAATATCCGTATTTTATTCGGTACCGGTGAAAGAAATTATAAGTCGGTTATGGAGAGAATTGGTGATGTTCCGTCTAATGTAACCGTAACACCCTATATCAATAATATGGCAGAGGTGATGGCGGCGGCTGATTTGGCTGTAACACGTTCTGGAGCTATAACTGTTTCGGAGCTTGCCTGCCTTAACAAGCCGGCGATACTTATTCCGTCTCCTAATGTGGTAAGAAATCATCAGGAGCAGAATGCAAAGGAATTTGAGGATGCAAATGCGGCGGTTATGCTTCGTGAGAGCGAGCTTTCTCCGGAAAGTCTTTATACAGCAATAACATCGCTTGTATCCGATGATGCTAAGCTTGTAGAAATGGCAAATAATATGGAAAGCTTTGCAAAAAGGGATGCTCTTTTGGAGATTGCAGAGCTGGTATATAAGCTGAGGGGATAAAAATGGTGGATATTTACGAAAGAATAAAGAAATCGAGAAGAATAGTAGTTAAGATTGGAACGTCTACTCTTACTTATGATAACGGAAAGGTTAATATAAGAAAGTTTGACCAGATTGCACGTGTTATTTCCGATATAAATAATTCGGGTAGGGAAGTAATACTTGTTTCGTCAGGTGCAGGCGGAGTTGCTATGGGCAAGCTTGGCTACAGTGAGAAGCCGAAGGATATAAGAAGAAAACAGGCATTTGCAGCTGTCGGCCAGTGCGAGCTTATGTATATGTACGACAAGATGTTTTCTGATTATAACTGCACAGTTGCACAGATACTTCTTACCAAGGACGATATTGATGTGCAAAAACGCAGAAATAATATGCAAAACACCTTTGGTGCACTGCTGGAAATGAATATCATACCGATTGTAAACGAAAATGACACGGTATCTACCGAGGAGATAGAGTTCGGTGATAATGATATTCTGTCTGCATATGTTGCAGAGCTTGTAGATGCTGATTTACTTGTACTGTTCTCGGATATAGACGGACTTTATGATAAAGACCCTCATAAGAACCCTGATGCAAAGCTTATACGCCTTGTCGAGGATGCGGAAAATACCGAGTGTGATATAGGTGGGGCAGGCTCAAACAGAGGTACAGGAGGAATGAAATCCAAAATTCATGCGGCATTTGAGGCAAACAATGCCGGCATAGATATGATAATAACAAACGGTAAGAATATAGCTTCTCTCTACGATATTCTGGAGGGCAAGCCGGTAGGAACACTGTTTATAAGAAAGTAAAAATGCTTCTGATAGAAGCACCGCCTGCTGGTGTAGGAATAAGGTAGCAATTTTGTTATTCCAGAAATTAACAACTTATAAAGTAGTAATTCCCTAATAATAAAAAAATGACGTGCAATTGCACGTCATTTCTGTTATATATCAAAATCCAATGCCACGCTGCTTTCCATAACTTGGTGCATATGTCTTTTTACCACTTCTACGTGGTAGGTGTCCTTCTGATATTCGTCAAGAGCTTCTCTTGACTCAAGCGTTACTGCAAGGAAAATGTCATACGACCTCGGTGAATGCAGGAAATCCACTCCTACCTCGATATCCTTAACTGTCGGTACGTTGTCTTTCATCGACATCAATATAAACTTTGTTTTATTAAGCATTTCCTCGCTGTTGTCCTTTAACTTAAAGCAAACGATGTGTTTTATCATTATTGTATCTCTCTTTCTTTATTTGTGAGCTGAAAGAAATTTTCACAGGTCGCTGTCGCGCACGATGACGGCGTACTTGTGTACTCCGAGTTGGGTGAGATAGTGAGTTGCGGAAAATTTTCAGCTATTTATCTATCCTTGTAAAAAGCTTTGTAAGCCTTGTATGCCATATATATGTCGCCTTTTGCAGTAATTTCAAACGGTGAATGCATAGATAAAACAGGCACACCGCAGTCAATTACATCCATATTAAGATTTCCAACATACATAGCAATTGTTCCGCCGCCACCCTGGTCAACCTTTCCAAGCTCCGATGTCTGCCATATAATTCCGTTATTATCAAGAATTGTCTTGATTTCACTTACAAACTCTGCCGATGCATCACTCGCCTCAGACTTACCTCTTGCGCCTGTGTATTTCATCAGCACAAGGCCGTTTCCTGCAAAGGCATTATTATTCTTTTCAGAAACAGATGGATAATTAGGGTCAAATGCCGCACCAACGTCTGATGAAAGGCAAGCACTTGCAGAAATTGTACGGTTATAGGTAACCATATCACAGCTACCCTTTAATTTTGCAATAAGCTCTGCAACAGCCATTTCAAAAAATCTTGACAGCATACCGGTATTTCCTACCGAGCCGATTTCTTCTTTGTCTACCAAAAGGCATATAGCCGTACGTTCGGGAGTTTCAATGTCAAATATACTCTTTAATGCAGTATACGCACACACTCTGTCGTCCTGACCGTATGCGCCGACATAGGCATTGTCAAGTCCGACATTTCGTGCCTTGAACGCAGGTACTACCTCAAGCTCTGCTGAGAGGAAATCCTCCTCTGTTATATCGTAGGCTATCGAAAGAATGTTAAGGATATTAAACTTAACTCTTTCGGAAATCTCGTCCGAGCCTGCACCAATTCCGCCAACAAGAATATTGAGTGCCTCCCCCTCGATACCCTCAAGCATTGACTTTGACATCTGTTCTTTTGCAAGATGTGGCAGAAGGTCTGTTACCGTAAATACGGGGTCATCATCTTTTTCGCCGATACAAACACTAATCTTTTCGCCGTTCTTTTTGCAGATAACACCGTGAATTGCAAGAGGAATTGCAGTCCACTGATACTTTTTGATACCGCCGTAATAATGTGTCTTAAAAAGTGCCATACCGTCCGATTCATAAAGCGGATTCTGCTTGAGGTCAAGTCTTGGTGAGTCGATATGCGCACCGACAATATTAAGTCCCTTTTCAATATCCTCTGTGCCCACTACAACGAGCATAATATTCTTGTCTCTGTTGATAAAATATATACGGTCTCCCGCCTTAAGCTCAGACTTTTCTTCGAACGGAACAAATCCGTTTTCCTTTGCCAGCTTTATAGCCTCCGCAACGCACTCACGTTCAGTCTTTCCTTTGTCAAGAAACTCGCGGTATTTGTCGGCAAGGCTTAGCATTTCCTTTGTTTCTTCACTTGAAAGCTCCTTGTAGACGTTCTTTTTACCGTATTTTAATTTTTCGTAAAGTTCTTTGTCTGTCATTATAATCAATCCTTTCTATCCTCTATTATACCACATTTTACCTAATAGTCTACACCTTTTTTATGTTTTTACCGAATTTACAGAAATTAGCTATTTTCCCCTTGAAGTTTAGATAAAATGATTGTATAATATAATAGATAAGATATTATTAAAAAATCTAATACAGAAAGGATAAATAAAAATGTTGGAATTCAAAAATCTAAAATCGCAGGACCCCGAGCTTTTTGCTGCAATTTCTTCTGAGATTTCACGTCAGCAGAACAAGATTGAGCTTATTGCATCGGAGAACTTTGTTTCAGAAGCAGTTATGGAGGCTATGGGCTCACATCTTACAAATAAATATGCAGAGGGATATCCCGGCAAGCGTTACTATGGCGGCTGTGAATGTGTAGACGTTGTAGAAAATCTCGCTATTGAAAGAGCGAAGAAAATTTTCGGTGCTGCATATGCCAATGTTCAGCCACATTCAGGTGCACAGGCTAATATGGCGGTATTCTTTGCACTGTTAACACCTGGTGATACAGTTCTTTCAATGAGCCTTGCTCATGGCGGACACTTGAGCCACGGCAGTCCTGTTAATATGTCAGGTAAATACTTCAACATCGTGCCCTACGGTGTAACAGAGGATACAAATACAATTGATTATGAGGAAGTTCGCCGTCTGGCTTTAGAGCATAAGCCCAAGCTTATTCTGGCAGGTGCTTCTGCATACCCCAGAACAATCGACTTTGAGAAGTTTGCGGAGATTGCAAAAGAGGTTGGCGCATACTTTATGGTAGATATGGCTCACATTGCAGGTCTTGTTGCAGCAGGACTTCATCCGAGTCCGATTGATTGTGCAGACGTTGTTACAACTACAACTCACAAGACATTAAGAGGTCCCAGAGGCGGTCTTATCCTTACAAATAACGAGGAGCTTGCAAAACTCTTTAACAAGGCTATATTCCCCGGAATTCAAGGCGGTCCTCTTATGCACGTTATCGCATCGAAGGCAGTTTGCTTTGGCGAAGCATTAAAACCGGAATTTAAGGAATATCAGGCACAGGTGGTTAAAAACGCAAAGGCTCTTGCAGAAGGCTTGGTAGCAGAAGGCTTTAAGCTCGTTTCAGGCGGTACAGACAACCACCTTATGCTTGTTGACCTTACAGATATGGGTGTTACAGGTAAAGAAGCTGAGCACAACTTAGACGAGGTTGGTATTACAGTAAACAAGAATGCTATCCCGTTTGACAAGCAGAGCCCGTTTATCACAAGCGGTATCAGAATAGGTACACCTGCTTCCACATCAAGAGGCTTTAAGGAAGAGGATATGAAGGAAATCGCTAAGCTTATCAAGCTCGCAGTATGCGACTTTGAAAACAGCAAGGATGAGGTTCGTGCAAGAGTTGCGGCTCTTTGCGCTAAATACCCGATGTATGAATAATTTTCCATACAATTTACAGAAAGGGGAACTTATATGAAACTCACACGTTTATTGGCAGCTATTGGAATATGCGCTTTGTTTGCTATTCCTGCATCAGCAGAGCCTATGGAAATTCTCTTTAATGACGAAGTGATTGCGGTGGATGTAATAATAGAGAATGACCGTACAGCTGTAACTCTCGAAAGCCTTGAAATGCTTGGCATCAACATTGCCGAGACAAGCGAAAATGGTGTTGTATTTGAAAACGACGGTAAAAACCTCTTCTACGATTTCCGCCGTGGTGAGCTTGTTGATGAAAACGGAACAGATTTGGGATACATCGAAATTACAGCAGCCGAATCTGTTGACGGATATTTTCCTCTCCGTATGATAGCTGAACATCTTGGTATAGCGGTAGGTTGGGACCCTTATGAAAATGCAGTTGTTCTTATCGACCTTCCTGCATATTTCGAGGAGTTTAAGGAAAAATCGCCTGAATTATACGAGTTTTTGGCACTTGAAATGAAGCAACCTGCAAGTGGCAAAGGTAACAGTGATATATCGGTTAATCTTGAATTCCCTGATTTTGACGGAAACAAATCCACCTTTAAGCTGAAGCTTATAGAGAGCAACGCTGCTTTGGATAATTTAGCCACAACCAGCATGACACTTGAAGAGCTGTTATATTCAGACAGCGCATACAACTATGTTCTTTCAGATGTAACTCTTGACGGTATTTTTGATATCGACACAATGACTATCTACTTTAAGACAAATGCCGTAAAGAAAATCTATGACAGCTTGCCCGAAGATAGTAAAGGCGAAATGGCAGCTATTACTCAGCTTTTTGCAGATGAAGTATGGTATAAGCTTTCTGTGGAGGACTATATGTCTTTCATATTTGAAACTATGCTCGGAGCATATGAAGAAACTGCATATGCAGGTCAAATCATCGATTTATATACAAAAATGTATGAGGGCATTACCTTTGGAGATATATACTCTGCAATGGTTATCAATGACTATTCTATAAATGACATATATGCTTTTGAATATGTTCAGCAACTATTCGAGATCTTCAAAATGGTTTTTGATAACGGTTGGATGAAGGTAGAAACCACCGATAGAGCAACAAAGAAGCTGGTATTTGATGTAACGGTTGATTCCATTGTAGATTATTATGTAAAGACCTCCGAACAGTTCGGTTATACACCAACTCAAGAAGAAATTGAAGAAACGAGAGCTGAAATGACAGCTATGTTCGGCGATAGATTACTGACAGGCGGAGTGGAGCTTATTGACGGTATACCCGTTGATGCAAGCTTGAAAATGGATATCAACTTCGATGGCGGTCTTTTCAATATGGATATAAACAGTAAGTTTGATACCAATGCAGAGGTTGGCGAAATTGCTGTACCGACCGACACAGTTGACCTCATACCTCTGATTGAAACACTTATGGAAGTTTCTGGGGCAGTATAATAAAAGACAGGAGATAAAAAATGAAAATAGCACTTATTAACGAGAACAGCCAAGCGGCTAAAAATTCAATTATTGAAGCAACACTAAAAAAGGTGGTTGAGCCTTTGGGGCATGAGGTACATAACTACGGTATGTACTCTGCCGAGGATGAGGCACAGCTCACATACGTACAGATTGGTATTCTTTCAGCAATACTCTTAAACTCAGGTGCAGCAGACCTTGTTATTACAGGTTGTGGTACAGGCGAGGGTGCAATGCTTGCTTGTAACGCATTTCCCGGTGTGCTTTGCGGACACGTTGTTGACCCGACAGACGCATATCAGTTTACTCAGGTAAATAACGGCAACGCAATCGCACTCCCCTTTGCTAAAGGCTGGGGATGGGGTGCAGAATTAAACCTCCAGTACGTATTTGAAAAGCTGTTCGTAGAAGAATGGGGCGGCGGCTATCCGAAGGAAAGAGCAGTTCCCGAACAGAGAAATGCAAGAATATTAAACGAAGTTAAAAAGGTTACTCACAGAGATATCTTTGATATTCTTCCAAATCTTGACCAGGAGCTTTTGAAGGGCGCTGTTGCAGGCGAGAAGTTCAAGGATTTGTTCTTCGCAAACTGCAAGTGCGACAAGATGGCTGAATATATTAAGACAATTGTTGATTGATTAGAAAAACGTCTGTGATACACAGACGTTTTTTGCTATTAATTAAAATGTGTTGATTTTTATGATTATATGATGTATAATTATAGAAAAAGAATTAGGTTGCCTGAGAACTTTTGATATAATATAAGGAGAAAGTTATTATTAAAACAATAAAAGATAAGCAGATTTTGGTAGGAGCAGACTTTGCAGGCTTTCCGCTTAAGGATGCAGTTTGCGAGCATTTAAGAGCAAAGGGCTGGACAATTACTGATGTTGGAGTAAAGGTTGATTCTGACTCTGATGATACAGACTTAATGTTCCACAGAGTAGGACTTTGTGCAGGCTCTATGATTTCTGAAGGTGAGTTTGAAAGAGCACTTTTGTTCTGCGGTACAGGTATGGGAATACATATTGCAGCAAGCAAATGCCCGCACGTTCACGCAGGTGTAGTTGAAAGTGTTCCTGCTACACTTCGTGCAATTACAGGTAACGGTGTTAATGTACTTGCAATGGGAGCGTTTTATGTAGCACCTGCAATGGCTTGTGATATTGTAGATGCTTACCTTAATGCAGAGCTTGGCTCAGGCTATGAATGGTGGAAGAACTTATATGAGTTCCACAAGCTTGCAATCGACGAACTTGAAGATTTTGACTATGAGGAATACAAGGCAAACGGCTTTAAGGTAAATAAGCTCTGAGACTTCCCGTTAAAGCTTGAGAAAAAGCCTGAATGATGCAAACAGGGAGCAGAAGGGTATTGATGCATACGGTCAAGCTTTAAGGTCAATATTTCAAAAAGCAGCGGATGAAGGGATGGAAGTAATATTCCTTACACCGAATTTAAGAACAGAAAAACGCGACCGAAATGTAGGAGAAAAGCTGATAGAGGATGCATGGGAAGTAAATGCTGAAAATGAAAGAAATGGCTTGCACGATATCTTGACGTGGCAAGGAAGGTATGTACGAGCCGGATGGTGTACAAATGAGTATAAAGGGACAGGGTATATTGGCTGATTTATGGCTTAATAAAATTCTGGAGAAATAAGGAGGAAATAAAATGATTCGTGAAGCAGGAATAATGAAATTGCGTGAAGGTGCAGCAGAAGAATATGAAAAACGTCATAATGAGATTTGGCCCGAGTTGGTTGAATCAATCAAAAATCATGGCGCAAAAAACTAGTCAATTTATTTTAACAAAGAAACTAACGAGTTGTTCAGCTATCTTGAGATAGAAGACCCGAAGGTGTGGGAGCAGAGAGCTGGCAGTGAAATTACAAAAAAATGGTGGGATTATATGGCTGATTTGATGGAGGTTAATCCGGACAATTCACCTGTATTTATACCGATGAAGGAAGTATTTCATTTAGACTAATGCAAAAAAGACATCCAATCGGATGTCTTTTTCGATGGAGGCGCCACCCGGAATTGAACCGGGGATAAAGGTGTTGCAGACCTCTGCCTTACCGCTTGGCTATGGCGCCGAGTAATTAAAAGACGCAAAATCGGTTTTGCGTCTTTTGTAACATGGAGCGGAAGACGAGATTCGAACTCGCGACGTTCACCTTGGCAAGGTGACGCTCTACCACTGAGCCACTCCCGCAAATAATGGTGCCTCCGGGCGGAATCGAACCACCGACACGGGGATTTTCAGTCCCCTGCTCTACCAACTGAGCTACAGAGGCAAGTTATCGCTTGTAAAAAAGCTTTGGCGACCCGGATGGGGCTCGAACCCACGACCTCCAGCGTGACAGGCTGGCGTTCTAACCAACTGAACTGCCGGGCCATATATGGTGGGAGTTACAGGGCTCGAACCTGTGACATCCTGCTTGTAAGGCAGACGCTCTCCCAGCTGAGCTAAACTCCCATATACCATATCGACTCTTTTGTTGAGCGACAACATTAAATATTATAACAGTGAAATGTTAATTTGTCAATACTTTTTAGTAAAAAAAATATAAAAAATATTTTTGCTGATAAATAATATTTTTGTGCATTAAGATAAAAATATTATAATGAAGGATAATTTGCGTATTTTTTTCTTGAAATTAAAAAATTGTTGCGACAAAATAATATGTAGAAAAAGACCAAAACGTGAAAGAAGTGAGGCAAATGGCAGACAAGAAGCTTACAGAGCATCTTGCAAATTTATCGAAACTCAGTTTTACTGATGAAGAACTTAGTAGAGTAACAGACGAGATGACAGATATAATTGCGCTTATGGATATGGTACAGGAAATAGACCGAAATCAGAATACATTTACTCTTCCTGCGGTCGATTATGATAGTTTGCGTACAGATAATGCAGATAAGTCGTTTGATACACAAGAAATTATTCGAAATGCAAAAACAAAGACAAATAATGCTTTTACCGTACCAAAGGTAGTGTAAAACGGGGGGGGGCGACAGTATGGCTATAAAGGAATTACACAAACAGCTTTCAGCAAAAGAGAAAGGTGCAGTTGAACTTACAAAAAGATATCTTGACAGAATAGAAAAGTATGACAAGGGAATTAACAGTTATATAACAGTATCTGCAGAAAAGGCGATTAAAGATGCAGAACTTGCACAAAACAGAATTTTCTCCGGTGATTCGGGGTTGCTCACTGGGATTCCTCTTTCAATAAAGGACAATATCTGCACTTTGGGAACAAGAACAACCTGTGCATCAAAGATGCTTGAGGACTTTGTTCCGGTTTATAATGCGACTGTTGTCGAAAAACTTAAAAACAGCGGTGCGGTTATGTTGGGGAAAACGAATATGGATGAGTTTGCAATGGGCGGAAGCTCGCAGACATCATATTTTGGCGGGGTAAAAAATCCATATGACTTAACACGTGTTGCAGGAGGTTCATCTGGTGGTGCTGCGGCATCTGTGGCGGCGGCTTTGTGCGTGGCGGCACTTGGTAGTGATACCGGCGGCTCGGTAAGGCAGCCTGCGGCTTTCTGCGGTGTTACCGGCTTAAAACCAACATATGGTGCGGTTTCACGTTACGGACTCATTGCGTTTGCATCAAGTCTTGACCAGATTGGTGTATGCGGTATGACTGCTGAAGATTGTGCAATTATTCTTGCTGTGATATGCGGAGAGGATAAAAATGATGCCACAAGCTCGGATAAAGCTAAGGGCAATTATACCGAACTAATCGGTATGAGTCTTAAAGGTAAGAAAATCGGTATTCCTAAGGAGTTTTTTGGCGAAGGAGTATCTGATGAAGTAAAAACGGCTGTGATGAATGGGGCAGAGGTTTACAAAGATGCAGGCTGTGAACTGATTGAAGTATCTATGCCGAGCCTTAAGTATGCAGTTTCTGCATATTATCTTATATCTTCTGCGGAAGCGGCATCCAATCTTTCTCGGTTTGACGGTATAAAATACGGACATCGTGCTAATGGCGAAACTTATGATGATATTATAAAGAAAACGAGAAGTGAAGGCTTTGGCGATGAGGTAAAGAGAAGAATAATGCTTGGTAATTATGCGCTTTCAAGCGGATATTATGATGCTTATTATAATAATGCAAACCGTATAAGAACGAAGATTATAGAAGAATATGCTTCCATATTTGAAAAGTGTGATGTTATCCTGACTCCTACTGCGCCGACTGGTGCATACAAAATAGGACAGCAGGAGAAGGACCCTGTCAGAATGTATCTGTCAGATATTTGTACGGTTACTGTAAATATAGCAGGACTTCCGGCAATTTCGACTCCGTGCGGGTATGATAAGGATGGTATGCCAATTGGAATGAGTATTGTTGGAAAAGCTTTTGATGAAGCGAATATAATAGCTTTTTGTGATGTATATGAAAAAACATTTTGTCGCAAAATGCCAAAGGAAAGGAATAGTGTGCAATGAAATATATTCCTGTTATCGGTCTTGAAATACACGCTGAGCTCTTAACAAAATCAAAGGTTTTTTGTGGTTGTGCCAACGAGTTTGGTGGTGAGGAAAATACACGTGTTTGTCCTGTTTGTTCGGGAATGCCTGGTACTCTGCCTGTTGTCAATCAAGGTGCAGTTGAGCTTGCGGCAAAGGCAGGATTTGCACTTGGATGTACGGTTAATAACTACAGTGCATTTGACCGTAAAAACTATTTCTACCCTGATTTGCCTAAGGCATATCAGATAACACAGTTTCAATATCCAATTTGTTCTGATGGCATTGTACGTGTTTGTGGTAAGGATATACGGATAAACAGAATTCATATAGAAGAAGATGCCGGTAAACTGATACACGATGATGCAGAAGGGATTTCTATGGCGGATTATAACCGATGCGGAGTGCCGCTTATAGAGATTGTAACAGAGCCTGATTTTAGATGCGTAGAGGAGGTACAGGCATTTGTCGAGGAAATTGCGCGAAGGCTTAAATATGCAGATGTCTGTGATGCTCGTATGGAGCAGGGGTCTTTAAGAGTTGATGTAAATATTTCGATAATGCCGGAAAATACAAAAGAGTTCGGAACACGTGCAGAAATCAAAAATCTCAACTCTGTGCGTGCAATAGGTCGTGCTATTGAGTATGAAATAACAAGACAGACGAATATATTAGAACATGGAGGAAGAGTTACTCAGGAAACAAGACGTTTTAATGACAGGTCTGGCGAGACTGCATCATTGAGGTCAAAGGAGGAGGCTCATGATTATCGTTATTTCCCCGAACCAGATATTCCACCGGTCTTTATATCGGAGGAAAGGCTTGATAGAATTAAAGCAGAAATGCCGGAAATGCCAAACGTGCGTTTTGAACGCTATACAAATGAGTATGGCTTGTTGGAGGATGAGGCAAGGCTGATTGTTGAGGATAAGGCTTTTTCGGATTTCTATGATGAAACGGTCGGTATTTATCCGGCATACAAGGAAACATCCAATCTTATGTTAGTAGAGCTTAACCGATGCCTAAACGATAGTAACGGTAAGATGAGTGAGATTAAATTTACTCCCCAAATGCTTGCGGAACTTGTATCTATGAGCGATAAGCGAATTGTTACAAAGAATGCCGCAAGAGACATCCTTGCAATAATGTTTGAAACAGGAAGTAATCCTGAGAGCATTGCAAGGGAAAATAATCTTGTAATGTCTACCGATACTGATGAACTGGAAAGAATTGTGGAACAGGTTATTGCGCAGAATGCAGATGGTGTAGAAAGCTATAAAAACGGTAACGAAAAAATTATCGGCTTTTTGATGGGACAAATTATCCGTATTCTCGGCAAGAGTGCTGATATGAAAAAAGCCAAGGAAATTTTGCTTGAGAAAATCAAGTGATTTATAAACTTTGATGCAGGTCGAAAGACCTGCATTTAATTATCACTTGTTGTGCAACGCAACGAAATAAGGATGTAATATGAATACCTCCGTTGACAGTTAACGCATCGCATACAATAAAAGAACAATATTTATTAAAACTGAATATTATAAAGCAGGCGGATAAAATTTCTGCCTGCTTTTGCATTATATTTTGATAGGAGAAATCAGTATGTGTAATATAGAAGGTGTTGTGGGGTACGCATACGTGCCTCCGCAGACAACATTTAACACATTTTCGGCAGACAGGGCACTTGAATGTGGTACTCTTTTTCCGGAGTTGAGCCTTACTATGTGCGAGTATCTCGCAGGAGTCAAGGAGGATAAATGCGATGATTAACAATATAGCGAAAAGAAGGCTTTTAAGAGAAATCAAAGAAACGGACTTTGTTCTTACGGAACTTAATCTTTTCCTTGACACCCATCCTGACCATCAGGAAGCACTGAAAATGTTTTCGACATATGAAAAAAAGGCAGAGAGATTAAAGGCGGAGTATCAGAGACTTTTCGGTCCACTTACTCCATCTGCCAATAATAACACAACCACATGGGAATGGATTCAGGGCCCGTGGCCTTGGGAAAACTGATGAAGGAAAGGGGATTATAAAATATGTGGGAATATCAGAAAAAGCTTCAGATACCAATAAATATTAAAAATCCAAATCCGAAATTGGCTGCTTTCATTGTGAGTCAATACGGTGGACCAGATGGAGAACTTGGTGCATCTATGCGCTATCTTTCGCAGAGATTTTCAATGGAAGATGATATGGCAAAAGGCTTGCTTACGGACATTGGCACAGAGGAACTTGCGCACTTAGAGATGGTAGGTGCACTTATTCATCAGCTTACAAAAAATGCAACTACCACAGAAATTGAAAATAGCCCAATGGCACCTTATTATATCGACCATGCAAAAGGTGTATATCCGGCTGCTGCTGCAGGTAACCCGTGGAAAGCTGAGTACATCGGAGTAAAGGGCGACCCAATTGCCGATTTGGTAGAGGATTTAGCAGCAGATGGCGCGATTTCATATACACAACATGTGTAAACCGAAATGCCGAAAACCCTTATTTTATGCGGTTTTTAGCGTTTTTAATTGTTGTACTTGCCTTTTCTACCTGCTATGTCATTATGCACAACATGAGGCAAAACCGGCAATTTTTGGTCTTGCCTCAGAAGTTCCAATGAATTTCAACAGGGTAATTTTTTGTCCCCGGAATACGTCTTCCGACAACAATATGGTCGATCATTGTCTCGACCGTTTCACGATCAAGCTCTTTTATATCTACATATTGCTCGATCAATTCACGACGATTATCTCCGGCAAGAATACGTTTGTTTAATTCGTTAATCAACTTTTCATCATTTTCTATAATCTTACCGTATTTAATCTTGTCATCCCTCAGATTCTTGACAATCATATTATACTCATCAATATCAATTTCTCCGTTAGATTTGTCAACATAGCATTCAGAAATCGCATGGGATGCATTACCGAGAAGTTTCTTATACTTTTCAACTTCCGCTTTGAGTTTTTTTACCTGATCTTTCAGGTTTTTGGCAAACTCAATTTTCTGTGCGGTTTCATCCATATCAAGAAATTCTCTCGACATACGATTCAGTTCATTAATTACAATGCTTTCAAGCTTCTTTACAGAGATAAATGCTCCCTCGCAAGCCTGTTTGTGTATAAACCTTGTTGGACACTGAAGGTAACGCTCGCCTCGACTCTTGGATGAGCGCATCGTATAATTACAGCAAGCACAGTGTACCTTACCGGCAAATATACCTATCATCCCGGTATCAAAGGGTTTTGCTCGTTTTTTCAACCTGCTCTGCACAGCGTCCCAAAGGTCACGGTCAATAATCGGCTCATGTGTGTCTTCTACATTGTACCACTCACTCTTAGGACGAGGCTTGTTTATTTTACTTTTGTACGAAACACTGCCGTATTTACCTTGAACCATATTACCTATATACATCTCGTTAGTGAGCATAGATGATATGGCCGAGTATTTCCAGAGGGTACTGTTTTTAGAGTCCGGTTGTTTATACCTGAGACCATGCTGACGTTTGTATTCGGTCGGATTAGGTATTCCTCTTTCGTTGAGTATTCGGGCTATGTTGGTTTTACCTACCCCTTGCGCAAACATCGTGAACACATCCCGTACAACCTCAGCTGCTTCCTCATCAATAATCAGATGACCCTTAACTTCCGGATCCTTCAAATACCCGAAAAGAGCAAATGAACCTATATGATGACCGTTCTGTCGTCTGATTGTGAGTGAACTTTTGATACTATCTGACATATCCTCAAGAAACCATTCGTTAACAAGACCGTTTATCTGTCTTGCTTTTTTATTACCTTTGATATCGGTATCGGCATTGTCTACCAATCCGATAAATCTGACACCCCAAAGCGGAAACAGTCCATGTATGTACTTTTCAACAAGCTCAAGCTCACGAGTGAATCTCGACTGTGTCTTACATAGCACAATATCGAACTTTCCATCTTCAGCGTCTTGGATCAGGCGATTGAATTCAGGTCTCTTTCTGTCAGCACCGGCATAATCATCGTCGCTGTAAATGTTATAAACTTCCCACCCCTGTTGCATAGCATACTGCAAAAGCATTGATTTTTGATTCTGAATACTATTAGAATCGTCAGTTTTGTTCAGTTTGTCCTTGTCTTCTTCAGATAAGC
>JAHAZB010000117.1 GCA_018384175.1 Eubacteriales bacterium | reverse complement strand
ACCAAGACATCAACAAGGTGATTGCTGAATTAAAAGCTACGCATTCTGCGTAATTAGTCAAAATATGGTATAATACCTCTGAAGGAGATTGCCATAATGGAAAACATAACAAAATTTTATAACTATGTGCCATCCCAACAAAAATGGACACTGAAAAGCTACAAAGGAAAAGTTTTTTGCAGGAAAACAAAGAATTAACGATGGAAGAGTACAAAAGACTACTTAACTCATCTCAAAATAATCGCAAATTTAATTTGATTTTGCAGACAATTTGTTCAACGGGAATAAGGGTGTCAGAAGAGATATAATGTAAAGGGCGACGGAGAGATTTCTCTGTTGACTAATACATTATATATGGCTGTGGCTCATCTGTGACAAAGTGAAAAGCGGTTATATATAGAAAGGGGTGCATAGCACTTAAACATAAAATATAACCCAAAAACATTTTATCACAAAAGGAGGACGCAGACAAGATGAAAGACAAATTTATTGAAAACGGAATTGAGTATGTAAGACAGGGCGATTACTACATACCGAATTTAACAGTGCCCGATGAAAAGGAATATAATATCGGTAAGTACGGAAGATTGCGAAGAACATTTTTGAAAGAACATCATAATTGGCTATATTCTACAATGCTTATGCAAGGCACATTGTTAAAGCACCTTGCAGAGATTGACGAAATCTGCAATAGCACCCTAAAGGATATGATGTCAAAAATGGCAGAACGTGAAGGAGTTACAGAACAATTAAAGGCAACTAATCAGATGTTGTGGGTGCAAAAAGTCAACAATATCCACAACTGTGCGGAAGAGTTCATAATGAAAGAATATGTATATGGAGGATTTGAGGAATGAGAAAATTATCTATAATTTTAATAGCAACATCTATAATAGCAAGTGCAATTACAGCAAATGCTGCTCCCGTTCCGAGAGAATCAGTTCCCTGTAACGCAACGGAACATCAAATCGTAGTTGCAGAAAGCTATATCAGCGGAATTTTGGACGAGGTTAAAAATGGTATGGGATTTGCCGATGCAAAGGCTAAATCAAACCGCATATTCTTCAATGCTTGGCTTAACGGACAGACAAGCGGTTACAGCTACGGAGAACTTACCGCTATTGCAAATAACGCAATATTCCAATACAGAGATATGTATTTAAGACCTAATTTTTACATAGAAAACGAAGAAAAGGTCAGAGCTATAATTGCAGATGTTATTACACAGTATGCGAACGGAGAGATTGACTATGCAAAAGCTGAATTTAATGCAAGAGTGAAAATCTATCAATCTGTCAATCCTGCATTTAACCCCGATGAAGAATTTGCAAAAGATACTTGCTACCGTGATATCCCGTCAGTTGATAACAGTTTATTTACAATAGCAAGAAAGCTGATTTTAGAAACTAAAAAGTAAATCCTATCCAAAATGAAATTGCCCTTTGCAGATGTTGATGTCTGCAAAGGGCATTAAGCATTATAAACAAATTTTCATATGTAATCTATATTATTCGTGAAAACTCTTGAAATTTATCGAATTATAGTGTATAATGTAACTTGTCGGAGCAATCCGATAAGGCAAGATTTCTTTACGGTGTATTCACCAGCGGTTATGCCCACCTTTACATATACAGGCAGTATGCCGAGTTTATGAAAGGAGGGATGCTTATGAAAAGTAAGCATATTGCTAATGGTAAAAAAATTGCTATTTGCGATTTTAGAGATTATCATACTTTTGATAATTTTCTCCATAAAAGCAGAGTAACCGCCATTGCCGTGGCGATTACTCTTAATTAGATAATCGTATAACTGGCATAACCGTTGAGGTCTTGCCTTTTTCTATAATTATTATATACTCTAATTCCGATTTTGTCAACAGAAATAGCGAAAGTTTTACGATTTGCACAAAACTATTTGATTTTAAATAGCTTTGTGCAATTTTTAATCCTTATTTTTCTTTCTTGTCTTATATACATTATATCTGTTTTTGCACTGTGTGCTGCAAAATACAGCGTTGGGACGGCTTGCGATATAAACCTTCTGACAATGCTTGCACAGGCGAAGAGGATTTTTTTCATCGGTCAAAGATGTGCTGAACATAAGACGGATAACATTTGAAAGTGAGTAAAAATCCCATACAAGAACAGGCTTATCTTCTTTGAGTGCTATATGATATGTCGGTGCAATTCCGTCATATACCAAAATACTACGCTGATATAACTGCTTTTGTTCATCTGTAAGCGTTGCCTTATCTTCATAAAATAATGTGCTTGTTATAAATGTAAATGCCCAATCCTTAAACTGCATTTTTATCCAATCCAAAGGTTCGGCATAGAGCTTTTGCAGACAAAGGGCAAATGCCATAGGCTCATTGCTTAATGTAAGAGCGAGTGCCATTGAACCTACATCGCCGCCAACATCCCACCTGCTTTCTTTGCCTTTTTTTGAAAGCTCCGGCTTTTCAAACGGAAAGAAATATCCTAAATAGCCGAATGTATTCATACTTTCATCTTCAATGAATGGATTTTTTGTTAAATAAACCGCTTCATAATCCATAAAAGATGGTGTTGTGGGAATTGCGGTCATAATTCCAAGTAAACCGAAATCCCTAACGAATTTCATTATGGCTTTATCTATCTTCTTTTCATCTTCTTTTGCAATAAGCATTTTTCCGATGTTTATAGCGCCTACTACAAGTTGTTCGGAAACATCAAATGGTTTATACATAGTCGGTGTTGCATCTTTTGTCGGGGTGATGTAATCAACACCGTTGTCTGCTTTCTTTATTTCATAGTCAGAGTATTTTACCCAAATAGATTTTGTGTTCTCAAATATATTCTTCATAATCAGCCTCCTGTATATTTCGACTAAATATATAAACGTAATCGGTATTTGCCCTTAATTTGAGGGCAAATACTATTTCTTTTTAAATTGCAGTAAAATGTACTGTTCATAGCTTTTACCTCGTATTTATATAATCGACTTGTTTTAGTTTTTATCGTAAATTGAGCATGCTTAACAGACTTGCTCATATAATTTTCTTTTTTATTTTTTGACATTATTTGCTTTCTTCATTTTCAATATTCAATTTTTCTTCGTATCGTTTCAAAAATGCCCGTTCTGTAATCGTGAAATCGTGATGCTGCTTTGCTTCATAAGAGGAAAGATATTTATATATTTTATCCTGTATTATTCCAATCATTTTTGCCCATTTTTTGCGGATATTTTTGCTTGTGCAACCTTCGAGCTTTGCATATTCTGTATTACTGTAGCCTTCTATTGCTCTGTAATATAAAAGTTCTTTATAGGAAGGCTTTAAATCCCGTAATATTTCATACAGATATTGCTCGGTCATATGCTCTTGAATTTCATACGGAGAGTTATAAATTAGCTCTAAGAAATTCCCTTTGAACGCTTGCCGTATCATATGTATGTTTGTAGCAAAGTTAGTGCCTATTGATGCACCGAGTTCAAGTGGAAAATCCTCGTCGTTGCGGTAAATCTCGTGATAGCGTTCCTTGCGTTCACGGTTGTTGTCAAGTCTGTCCCATTCTTTTATGACTTCTTTGAAGTCATCTTCTGTAACAGCATTTTCCTCAAGTCTTTTGAGAGCCTCCGCTTCAATATCCCGTCTGAGTATCTTATGGAGTGGGTTTTCGATTGCATCATCGGTTTTCGATTGTGAAACAGCGGCATTTTCAAAATCAGTCTGTGTTTGTGACTGCTTTTGCATTTTGATATTCTTTTCGCTGCCCATAGAATACACCGCTTAAATCACCTACTGTCAGTTAAAATATTAAATTTTCAAGCTGCAATAAAAAGGTTCCGTTTTTACCCCTGAATTTCTCCAATATATAGAGAGGTGTAATATGTTTCATCTTGAAATATATTACTGCTGATATTATATATCATTCTCTCTAATTTGTCAATAGTTTAGGAGGAATTAAAATTATGAGTAATACAATTTTAACAAAAAGGATAGGAAATACAGCCTTTAAGGTAAATGTGCATTTTAACCAAAATGCAACGGAAACAATGGAAGAAAAATTATTAAGGGTAATTTCGCATTACCCATTGGCAAACGGCGAAACTTGTGGTATAATAGATGTGTCACAGATGAGCCGTTCAGCCTGAAAGGAGTTTTATTAAATGACAAACAGGCAGACGGAACTTGAAAAATTAACAGCTTTATACGAGAGATTATCAAAAGATGATGACCTTTTGGGAGAAAGCAACAGTATTGTAAACCAAAAGGCAATGCTTGAAAATTATGCAAATCAAAATGGATTTGTAAATTTAAGGCACTATACTGACGATGGCTATTCGGGCGGAAATTTTGAACGCCCTGCGTGGAAACAGTTGGTAGCCGATATACAGGCAGGCTTAATTGGTGCGGTTATTGTAAAAGATATGAGCCGTGTCGGTAGAGATTATTTACAGACCGGCTTTTATACTGAGGTTTTATTCAAACAACAGGGTGTAAGATTTATTGCTGTATCAAACGGAGTTGATTCTAATGATGCCGCAAGCAGTGAATTTGCTCCGTTCCTTAATATTATGAATGAATGGTATTTAAGAGATTGCAGCCGTAAAATCAGAGCATCATACAAGGTGCGTGGAAATGCAGGAAAGCACACAACAAATAATGTGCCGTATGGATATAAGAAATCCCCTGATGATAAAAACCAATGGATAATTGATGAAAATGCTGCACCTAATGTAAAAAGAATATTTCAGTTGTGTGTAGAGGGATACGGTATCGGTGATATTGCAAGGATATTGCGAGAAAGCAAGATTGAAACACCATCATATTATTGGGGTTCGCGAGGCATAGGAAATTGGAAAACGCGATATTGTGCCGACCGACCTTATGATTGGACAATGTCAACAGTTGCCGATATGCTTGCAAGACCTGAATATATGGGACATACAGTAAATTTCCGTACTCATTCTTCTGATTATAAGGAGAGAAAACTTATTAAAAATCCTAAAGAGGAATGGAAAGTTTTTGAGAATACTCACGAAGCTATAATTGATAAGGAAACTTGGGAGCTTGTTCAAAAATTACGGGGTACACCGAGAAAATATGAATATGCAGACGCACCTAATCCATTAACGGGACTTTTGTTTTGTGCAGACTGTGGAGCGAAGTTATATAACAATTCCGAGAAAGCAACCTCAATCAAACGAGGTGCAAAGCCAAATCCCATTACAGGATATTACAACAGCGACCACTATGATTGTAAGAATTATAAGCTGTCAAGACAAAGAGAGGCAACAACTTGTTTTACCCATTATATAAATACAAATTCTCTATTGTTGCTTTTATTGGAAACCATAAAAGAAGTAAGTCAGTATGCAATAGCCAATAAGGAAGAATTTGCACAAAAGGTCAGAGAACTATCCGCACAAAAGCAGTTTAGCTCACTTAAAGAGCAAAAATCCTTGCTTACGAAGAAAGAAAAACGATATAATGAATTAAAGGGAATTATCAAAAAATTATACGAATCTTATGCAACAGAAAAGATTTCCGAGAAGAATTTTGAAATGCTTTCGGCAGATTATCAAGCGGAGCAAGAAAATCTTGAAACCGAAATCAAAGATTTGCAATCCCAGATTAACGAGTATAAATTAAATACAGATAAATCGGAGCAGTTTATAGAGCTTGCAAAGAAATATACTGATTTTTCAGTATTAACAACACCAATGCTTAATGAATTTATCGAAAAAATAATCGTTCACGCTCCCGTATGGGATAACGGAAAAAGAACACAGGAGCTTGACATTTATTTTAATTTTATAGGTAATTTCCAAATCCCTATATCAGAACCCACACCTGAAGAAATCGCAGAAATGGAAGAAAAAGAGCGATTAAGACTTCGTGACAGAGAATATGGGCGTAGATACAGAGAAAAGAAAAAGGCAAAGAAATTTGCCGAACAACAAGAGAAAGAACAGAAAGAACAAAAACAGGCTGATGAAAAGTCAGTATAATATTGATAAGCTACGGCGGTTTGCTATTACGGCAGACCGTCTTTTCTTATGCAAAATTTTAATTTCGGAGGTAATCAAATATGATGAACTTTACAAACAACAATCAACCTATGATTATAGGAATCGACCACGGCTACGGCAACTGCAAAACAAGAAACTGCTGTTTTAAGTCGGGTGTTGCAGCTTATGACAAAGAGCCTACTTTTAAGGAAAATATGCTTGTGTATAATAACAAGTATTACGTTGTAGGTGAAGAACACAAAGAATTTTTATCGGATAAAAACGAAGATGATGACTACTACATTTTAACCCTTGCCGCTATTGCAAGAGAGCTTAATATCAGGCACTTAACATCTGCAAGAGTACATATTGCCGCAGGGCTTCCTCTCTCTTGGGTAAGAGAGCAGAAAGACACCTTTAAGGAATACCTTATGAAGAATGAAACGGCAGATTTTATTTTCAAAAACATATCCTATCATATCGAAATCGTGAGTGTTGATATATTCCCACAGGGGTTTTCCGCTGTTGCAGACAGACTTCGGGAGTTTAAAGGGGTGAATATGCTTGCCGACATCGGCAACGGCACAATGAATATTATGTATATAAATGAGTGCAGACCGAATGAAAACAAATGTTTCACCACAAAATACGGCACTAACCAATGTGTTCTGCAAATTCGTGAGAACATTATGCGACAGTTCGGTACAAAGGTTGACGATACAGTTATAGAACGCTTTATAATAACAGGCAAGGCTGATATAAACGAGAGATACGCAAAGGTTATACGAGATACCGCAACAGAATATGTAAAGGGCATATTCCGCATACTTCGGGAACACGAATATGCTCCCGAACTTATGCGGCTTTACATTGTCGGCGGTGGCGGTTGTATGATACGGAACTTCGGCAGTTACGATGCAAGCCGTGTGATTATTAACACGGATATTTGTGCAACTGCAAAAGGCTATGAATATCTTGCAGAAATCAAGCTCCGCAGAAACGGTGGTGCAGTATGAACAGAAAAATTATAAATACCAATATCCGCTTTAACCTTGATAATGAAGATGACCGTAAGGCTTATGAGTATTTACAGGATATGGACAGACAACAATATAAGTCATATACAAAGGCTGTTGTTATTGCTTTAATTGAGCATTTTGAACGGCAACAAAGGCTTGAAGCTGATTCCTACCTTGAAACAAGAGAAAAAGAGGATATGTTTCTAAAAAAGGTACTTGATACCATAGAGCAAGGACTAAAGACCGCCGGAAACATAGGCGGTCTTATACAGCTTTTATCTGCAACCGCAGAACAGCAACCCGAAGTACAAACCAATACCGAAGATGACAACTCTGCTGCTCTGCTCTTTGCAGACAGTTTGTAACAGTAAATTTATATAAAATACTGTTACAAATACTGACTTTAGCAGTAAAACATACGGCAGTAACAACTACTTTTTCATACGAAAGCGTTGTTACTGCTATTTTTATGTTTTCTACTGTTAAATATAAAAATTTTGACAGAAAGAGGTGCTATAAATGACAGAAAACGAGAAAAAGTTATTACAGGCAAAACACAGGCTTGAAGAAGCGCAGGCACGGGCCAGAATGAAAGAGCGAAAACAGCGTACACGCAGACTTATTCAAGAGGGAGCAATATTGGAAAAGGTCTTACCTGATGTCAAATCGTTAGAGCTTGAACGATTAGAGGATTTTTTACGCAGTAAAATTTGATTTAGAATTATGCCGACCGGGGCGAAAACTCTCGGTCGGCTGCTTTTTATATCCCGAAGGGCGCACTTACTCACCACCGCTGAAATCGGCGGTGGTACTTCCTGCGGAAGTCGTGCGCTCCTTTAGCGGAGGGCAAGCAGACAATACAAAAACCGCATTGTCTGCATAGGTCGGCACATCTGCATTTTTGCAGATAATTGAAATAATAACCTTATTCCAATTTGGTACAAGGTTGTACCGCCGACCAAAGATAAAACCTGTTTCACAACTTTTATCTCAAATGTGCGTTATCTGCTTTGCAGCTACCGCCCACTTTCTTTTTTAGAAAAAGAAACAAAAACAGTCTGCACGGCAGACGGAAAGGAGGAAATCGCTGTGGCAATTTATCATTTGGAAGCAAAGGTCATTTCAAGAGGTGTCGGCAGAAGTGCCGTTGCCGCTTCTGCATATATGAGCTGTTCACGTATATATAACGATTATGACGGAATACAGCACGATTATACAAAAAAGCAAGGGCTTGTGTATGAACAAGTGTTACTACCTCCGCAAGCTCCGCCGGAGTGGAAAGACAGAAGCGTATTATGGAACGCTGTTGAAGAAGCGGAAAAATCAAAGGATAGCAGACTTGCAAGGGAATTTGTTGTTGCCTTGCCTACGGAGTTATCCAAAGAAGAAAATATCTCCTTACTTACGGAATATGTGCAGGAGAATTTTGTAAATGACGGAATGTGTGCCGATTTCTGTATTCATGATACGGACGGACACAATCCCCATGCACATATTATGCTGACCGTTCGACCGCTTGACAAAAACGGCAAGTGGCAGAGGAAAACCGAAAAAGAATATATGTGCGTTAAAAATGGTGAAGAACGGGGTTTTACATCAAGCGAATTTAAGATCGCACAGCCGGACGGTTGGGAAAAACAATATCAGTACATAGTCGGCAAAAAGAAAGTATATATGCCACCCTCTGTTGCAGAACAACAAGGTTATGAAAGAACTTCAAAATATCCGAAAAGCACACGCTACGGCAGACAAAATCCAATCGCTGAAAGGTGGAACAGCGAGGAACAGTTGCAAATATGGCGAAAGAATTGGGCAGATATAAATAATCTGTATTTAGAGCGCAAAAATGTAGATAGCCGTATCGACCACCGAAGCCATAAGGCAAGAGGTATTGACGAACAGCCTACCATACACGAAGGAGTTACCGCAAGGATAATTGAGCAGAAAGGCAACATTTCCGAACGGTGCGAATTAAATCGACAAATTAAAGAGGATAACCGTATTTTGTGTGAAATCAAAAATAGGATAAAGAAACTGACAGAGGCGGTCAAACACACTTTGTCCGCTGTTGCGGAAACGCTTGAAAAACTAAGAAGCAGTATGATTCATTGTCGGTATGTCATAAATTTTGCCGATAAGTGGAAAACCGTGAAGTTGGCGGAAGCCGCAAGGCTGAAAATCCATTGTGACGATTATGCAAAGATTACGACTGAATTAAAATCAAAAATTAGCGAACGCAAACAAAAGCAAGCCGAGAAAGCGAAAACGCCGCCTATTAAGATTTTCAGACATCGTGAGTTAACGCAAGCTATAAATGAATTATCGGAGCAAATTGAGGAATTGCACACAAAGAGAAGTACAATTTTAGCAACACTCAATACAAAGGATATACAGACGGTCAAAACTAAAATTTCCGATATTCAAAAAGCCATGCCAATTATGGAAAGACACTCAAACGAAAGCGGAGAAAAAATTGCCGATATACAAAAGGAATATGCGGAGTTAAAGGAGCAGGCACAGGAATTTGATACGGAAGAATTACAGAGTTTGCGATATAACATCAGATCGAAAGCTGAAAGCGAAACAATATCAGATTTACGGAAAATTTACGGCAGTTCATTTATTCAAAATATCTATGATACCGCAAAGGCTGAAACCGATAAATCCATAGGCGAAACGGAAAAACATTCTCTGCTTAAACGGCTTGAAAATTTCAAAAGTAAGGAAAAGGTGAAATATCCCGATAATATCCGATATAAGCACAAGAAAGAGAATGAACGGTAAATGAACAAGAAAAAGAATCATCGAGAAAATCAACGGCTGATAATGCCGTAAAATCAACACTTTTTAAGGCGGTTTGTGGTAAGGCAATACCCTAACCTCAAATCGCCCGAAAGTGACCTCTATTTGCTCAATTTGCTCTATTATCTTTCAGCAAAGCTTATTTGTAATGAGATTTTTTCTGCATTAATCATTTATGTTGGAAAATTCCATTTAATTCTTCCATCTTTTCTTTGGACGGAATATCAAACGAGGTCATCTCCATTCCAATCGCACCATATTTATGTTCTCCCATTTTGTGGTAGGGCAAAAGTTCAACCACGGGAAGTTTGTACGGTGCAAGAAAATTCCGGATATTCTTCATTTCTTCAACCGTATCATTTACCCAGGGAATGACGGGGATTCTTATCAAGACATTCGCTTTATGCTCTAAGAGTTTCCCGAGATTATTCAAAATCAATTCATTTGATACGCCGACAAATTCTTTATGCACATCGTTGTTAAATGCTTTGATGTCATACAAAAACAAGTCGGTGTAAGGAATTGCTTTCTCGA
>JAHAZB010000116.1 GCA_018384175.1 Eubacteriales bacterium | reverse complement strand
CATTTGATACGCCGACAAATTCTTTATGCACATCGTTGTTAAATGCTTTGATGTCATACAAAAACAAGTCGGTGTAAGGAATTGCTTTCTCGAAATTTTCCCACGGAATAAATCCTGCCGTATCAACGGCGGTATGTATTTTATTATCTTTGCATTTTTTTAAGATTTCACACAGAAAATCAATTTGCAGCATACATTCGCCGCCCGAAAAGGTGACACCGCCGTTTGATGTTTCATAAAACATTTTGTCCTTGATAATTATATCAAAAAGTTCATCTACAGTATATTTCTTTCCGCAAATCTTTTTTGCATCATTAAAACAGATAAAATCCGAATCCTCAACTGTGACGCCTTTACATCTTCCGCAGCCTGTGCATTTATCCTTATAAAACATTATCTGCGGTTTTGCCGACTGACTTTCGGGATTATGACACCATTTACAGTGCAGATTGCAGCCTTTGAAAAACACTGTTGTTCGTATCCCCGGACCGTCTACAAAAGAATTTCTTTGTATGTCAAAAATAACACCTTTCATTTTTTTACCTTTCTTCATATCTTTTTATAATAGAATCCTGAATTGCCTCGTTAAGATTCGTAAAATAATCGGAATATCCGGTTACTCTCACTTTAAGATTTTTATATTTTTCCGGGGTAGCTTTTGCCGCCAATAATTCCTCTTGACTCATATAGTTAAGCTGAAATTGAATCCCCCCGTTTTTAAAATATGTTTCAAGCATATCCACGGTTTTATCAAAATAATTTTCATTCTCAACAAAAAGTTTATCTAATGTGAAGTTGGTGACGGTTGCACTTGAAATTCCGTTAGTATCAAATTTTGATATTGAATTCATAAGCGCCGTCAATCCGTTTTTGAGCTTACCATTATTCTGAGAAATTCCGTAGCTTAACGGCTCTCCGTTATATCTTCCGTCCGGTGTTGCCTTGGTTCCCTCACCGAACCATTTAAAATGCAGCTGATAACCGGTATGATCACCTATCAAAGCCGGATAACCAAAGACTGTTTTTTTGTTTTTAATATATTTAAAAAGAGTATCATAAAGGAGTTTTGCAGCATAATTTGATGTGTCATCATCGTTGCCGAAAAATTTGCCACGCTTTGAAATACTCATTTTTAAATTTTCATATCCCACCCAATTATTTTTTAATGCGTCAATCAGCTCCCACATTGTCACCGACTTTTCATCAAAAACAAATTGTTTGATTATCGCAAGACTGTCTATCACGGTAACATTACCCAAAAACATAATATTTGAAATTGCATAGTTCACACCGCCTTGGGTGATACTTTTACCGTTTTCAATACACCCGTTAAGAAACAGACAACTAACATAATTAATATCTTTTGCACGTTGTAAATTGTATAAATCATCGTAATAATATATCTTATCCAAATCTTTATACAGCTGATCCTTGAAAATTTCATAAAAATCTTCAAAGGTTTTTGCTTCTGCTGTTTCTTTACTGCGGCAGTGCATGACATATTCTATGGAATGAGCAAGATTAGCATGAGATGTGCTTGCGCACATTCCGCCCAACAGAGCCGGTTCGTTGCAGCCGACCAAGGTATAATTGATTGCCTCCTTATACGGCAAACCGCATATTTTAGTATATGCTTCAATCCTTCTGTCATCGTTTGTAAATGCGATCCGTTTGTTTTTATCGTTTTTTTCGCATTCAAGAATATACTTAAAAACCTCTCTCGGAGTATCGTTTGTCCATCTTAATGAAACCTCGGGGATATGAGTATCAAGCTCCATTAAACTTTCTATAATAAGCTGAGACACTTGGTTATAACAATCCCTGCCGTTCTCATCACGTCCGCCTACACAAAAATGAGACTGACCTCCTCTTGTAAACGCATAGCCATCTTTAGGTGTATAAGCCTGCACCATTAGGAAAAGTTCCTGTAAATATGCCTTTGCGTCCTCTCTTGTTAAAGTTCCGTCGGAAATATCGTTAAAGTAAAAGTCCGACAAATATCTGTCCAAAGTTCCGAAAGAGTCGGGATTCATACTTAAACAAACATATATTGTCAAAACGGCCTCATAAAAATTTTTCGGTGCATTTTCGGATATGCTTAAAAGTGCACAAGAAAGTTTTTCTAAGTTTTTGCGGTAATCCGGTTCTTCAATACTTTTGGAATACTCCGATACAAGAGCCGCACACTTCTTTATCCATAGTATAAAAGTCTCCGCTATCTTTTTAAGCCCTTTTAAAAAATCAATTTTATTCTGTTCGGAATGCTGGGATATAGACTTATCAATATCCGATATAATTCCTACAATCCCCACTGACAAGACTTTTCGGTAATCCGATGTTCCGTGCTGCCAATCCATAGAGGAAAGATTATCTATACTTTTGCAATAAAAATCCTTAATAAGCTCGTTTGTGTTTTTATGTCCCGCTCTTGAAAAGACGTCTCCAATAACGCTGCCGTCAAATCTGAAAAGTCCGGTAAATCTCGAGTATTTTGTTATCAGCGGCTGCTGGTTCAAAACATACTCACATATTCTTTTAACATCTCTTTCCTGACTGTCCAAAAACAAATCCATTCGGTCAAAGTTTGTTTTTATCGGCTCAACAAGCATTTTTCCGTCAAGCGTTAGTTTTTCTAATTTTTCAATTCTTTTATTCATAACTCTTACATCCTTTTTTATTTTTATTATATCAAAAATCATTTAATGGTAAATAGAAATCATTATGGTTTTATAATTTGTTATGGTAATTATTTTTGTATTGCAAAAAATAAAGATATATGTTATAATTGTCTTAATAAAGGTTTTTGAGGTGAGAATCCATGAATTTGTTTGATTGCGAAACAATCCATATAAATAAAATTTATTCTGTTGAAAAATACAGCGGATGCGCAAAGCCGTTAAGCACCAAAGAATACGGAACCTTTTTCAACACCTACGAAATTGTGTTTTACTTATCCGGTGAGACCATCACTATTGTTGATGAGGTTGAAATCCATGATTGTGCCGGTTCTATACGCTATATGCCCAAAGGACAGTCGCACGGCAGGTATACGGTGCAGTATCTTTCTGAATATAATCCTTGTATTGATGTTTACTTCGATACCGATTCTCCGATGCCGGAGCATGCAATGGGACTATATGACAACGAAAACTTGAAAGACAAATTTATAAAGCTTTTCGATACATGGCAGAAAAAAAGTATCGGATATTATGCGTCTTCAATGATGATATTCTATGATATTATATCGTCATTCCAGAAACAACAGCATTTTTATTTATCCGGCATACAAAAAGAGCATATGCAAAAAGCATATGAATATATTGTGTCAAATTACAGAAAACCTGATTTCAACTACAAGGAGCTTTGCCATGCCACCGGACTGGAATACGCATATTTCAGCGAATTATTCAAAAAGACATTTAAAATGTCACCGGTGCGGTTTGTGACAAAGATGCGGATTGATTACGCCAAAGAACTGCTTGTCACAAACCATTGGTCCGTTTCGGAAATCGCAGAAATGTGCGGTTTTTCCAACACCTATTACTTTTCAAACGTGTTCAAAAAACAAACCGGATTTTCACCTTCGCAATACCCTATTGATGACATATAATAATCTCCATGCCGCCGGAGACATAACGTGAAAGGCGCTTTCACGTTATTATTCGTAGAAGTTTCTTGTAATAACCTCCTGCTGCCACTCGGGAGAAAGTGATGTGAACTTAGCCGAAAATCCGCAAACCCTTACAATTAAATCGGGATATTTTTCGGGGTGTTTCTGTGCATCAAGCAAGGTTTCCTTTGATACACAGTTCAGCTGAAGCGATTCAACCGCTGTTCTTGCCGCAGTCCGCAAAAATGCCTCACATACATCAAGGGGTGTTGTGCCGGGAAGGATTATATTCAATACATTATCACCGGCAAGTTCTGTTTTGTCCAGTGCCGCCATAGAGTTTATTACATCGGTAACAAATGGAATTTTTTTAAGTCTTGACGGCGTAAGTCCCTGGGAAAGATAGTCACCGTTATATCTTCCGTCGGGTGTGGCAAGCGTTTTTTCTCCCCAAAATCTTATTTCAGTGTATGTTAAATGTCCAAGGTTTACTCTCCCGCCGAATGATCCGGTTAAATCAGACAGCATATTATAAAGGTCTGTATTAAACTTCTTTGCAAACGCACAGGATTCCTCACTTCCGTCGCCCCATCCGCAGCAGTGCACTGCGTCGTGACGCATTTCATCATATCCCTCCCAGTTGTTTCTGACTGCATTAAGTATTTCTTTCAATGTATATTTCTTTTTGTCAAAGCAAAGCGTCTTAATTGCAAGAAGAGAATCCACAATATTAGGGAATCCCACACACATATAACATTCATCATTATACCTAGCGCCTCCGTTTGTAAAATCACGTCTGTTCTTAATACAATCACCAAACAGTGACGAGAAAATCGGCAGCGGGTCAACTTGCTCCCACATACGTCCGCCTATTGCCGTAATTCGGTTTCTTTCTTTAAAAAGTGTATTGATATTATCACAGGTTATCTTATATACTTCCTCAAAATTTTCTGCATTGTCAATGGAGTCAAAGTGCATACCCACTTTCTCCATCATGTCTGTACGGTTATGAATTTGATATTCGAAAACTTTTAAAAGGTTTGTATAATATGCACCGTCTTGTGTACCGCAACAGTTTTCGTTCATTCCCCAACAGCCTGAAACAATATAATCCCTTGCATCTTCTTCCGATATGCCGCTTCTTATAAGTGCCGGAATTGACGCATCGTCATTCTGATACAGAATTGTACTTGTTCCGTGTATAACAGGTTCATCAATCATATCAAAGTATTCTTTCGGCGAATTTTCTGAAAAACGGCATTTTATTTTAGGAAATATAATTTTCTCTTCGTCATTTGCTCTTAAAAAGATTTTTGTAAGGTCATTAAATATCGGTTCGCCGTTTTTATCACAACCGCCGAGAACATATGTATTTTCAAGTTCATGATCAGCATAACTTTCCATTTTCATATCGTGATCATAGTGGCAGTCGAAAATGATTAAAAACTGCGAAACCAACTCAAATGCCTCGTCTTTTGTTATTTTACCGGATTTTATATCTTCCACGTAAAAGGGCAATAAATCCATATCAACACGACCGAATGAGTTTGGTCCTATTCCTTCAAGAGAGCCTATAACCTTCCGCATAAACGCATATGTATTTAGCGCTTCATAAAACGACTTAGGTTTTTCCCACGGACAGCGTCTTGCTGAAATTGAAATTCGTTTCAGATTTATATTGTCAGGTTGTGATATTAACAATTCATCAGCTCTATCTGCAAACTTTTCACTTATTCTTTTTACACATAAAAGTCCCTCGCATACTGCAGATAAAAATTGTTTTTCCGCCGCGTCGTTCGTGTTGTTTAATGCAAATTCGGCATCTGCATACACACCTTTTAAACCCTTTTCAAAAATAGGTCTGTAATTTACCAAAAAATGCTGCGCATCATCGTTATAAGCACCGCATATTAAGTAAAACAATTCACTGCGCTGTCGGTTTGTTAACTCCCACAAATTTTTATCCTGATCAATAAATTTGTGATAATTCTTCCAATAAGTCCAACCGCCGATATGCTTATTTCCGTGATAATCTCTCGCTCCGTCAGAAAATCCCGGAATAATCCCTGTTTCAAAATAGAACGGCGCATTTTCAAACAAAACAGGATTCATAATATCGGTAATAGTCTTATATTGCAAAACTTTCATATCGTATGCAGACATACGTTTGTCATACAATTCATCAAGCTTTTTTGTGCCGACTTCCAGATACTTTTTTGCATTTTCATACGATGTTTGGCTGTAATAATTTTTGATTTCATTACGTAATTCATTATATTTCATAATCAAATTCTCCTTAAAATTTATTGATTATAGTATACATACTTCTTTTTTTAATGTAAATGAAAAATCAAGAAAAATTGTAAAATAGGGAAATAAATATTTGCAAAATAGTGTTTTCTATGTTAGAATATATTAAAGAAAAGCTGTAAGGAGTGAGACAATTGGATTTTAGCATTTTAAAAATTAAGGAAATTGATTGTGTTCTAAAATATACCGCCGAAGAAATGAGCTTTACAACACAAAATCGACATAACCATATAATCGGAATCCATCTTTCCGGAAGTGCCGTGCATTACTTAAAAAATCAAAAATTTACAATCAGTGAAAACTGCATATATTTTTTAAATCAAAAAGATGATTACAAAGTAAAGGTCTTGGAAAAAGGTGTGGCTTTTTCAGTTCACTTTACAACATACGAACCGATTGACACAGAAAGCTTTTGCATAAAAACATCCAAAGCAAACGAGATAGTACGTCTGCTGAATATAATAGAAAAAGAATATTTGTCAAAAGACAACAATCTTGGTCTGATGTCTGATTTATATAACTTGTGTTCAGAATTAAATAAAATATATCAAAAATCTTATTTCCCGAAAGATAAGAGAATGACTAATGCCGAAACATATATAAATACACATTTTGCAGAAAACAACTGCCTCGCCGAAGCGGCGGAACAAAGCTCACTCTCGCGCAGACGGTTTAATGATCTTTTCAAAAAGTGTTTCGGAATGACGCCAAACAGATATCTTACAAGTTTAAAAATTGACTATGCAAAAAACCTCATAGGCACCGATTATTTCAGTATTTCGCAAATTGCCGAAATGTGCGGTTTTTCGGATGTATATTATTTCTGTAAGGTTTTTAAAAGCGAAACAGGCACAACACCTGCCAAATACAAAAAGTATGATGCTGCGCAAAACTGAAAAATGTGCGAAGATAAAATATTAACAAAAAGAACTCTTGCAAAATTTAAAGTGAAAATATTAAGCAAGCAGAGACCCTTTTCGGGACGGTTTAGGGTTAGGGTATTAACCTTGGAGTCAATCCCGAATTTGTGTAAATGATGTATAATGAACCCCATCTGTTGCAAAAATCAAAGATTTTGATCAGAGGTGGTGTGGATTTCGCACCACCTCTGATATGCTGAAAATTTATGGAATACATAAGACAGAGCTATTAGTATATTTGTGGTCTAATTAATCAGGTTATTATCATAGAAGTTCTTCATTTCCGGACTTTATTTCATACACCCTTTATATTTAAAAATTCCATTTAATTCTTCCATCTTTTCTTTGGACGGAATATCAAACGAGGTCATCTCCATTCCAATCGCACCATATTTATGTTCTCCCATTTGGTGATATGGCAAAAGCTCAACCGTATGGAGTTTGTACGGTGCAAGAAAATCTCGGATTTTCTTCATTTCGTCAACCGTATCATTTACCCCGGGTATGACGGGGATTCTTATCAAGACATTCGCTTTATAATCTAAGAGTTTCCCGAGATTATTCAAAATCAATTCATTTGATACGCCGACAAATTCTTTATGCACATCGTTGTTAAATGCTTTGATGTCATACAAAAACAAGTCGGTGTAAGGAATTGCTTTCTCGA
>JAHAZB010000115.1 GCA_018384175.1 Eubacteriales bacterium | reverse complement strand
ATATTACCACATACTTCCCCCTTTGTCAACACTTTTTTTTAATTTTTTTTAACTTTTTTTCTTTCTTACCCTTTAGCACAAAAAGAACTGCCTCTCCGGCAGTCCCTTTTGGCTATTTTGACTATATATTATCTCTGTGTTATAGTAGTTCCTATGTTTTCTGTGGATATAAGGCTTGTAATGAGATTATATCGCACCTTTCCATTAACTATTCTAACCTCATTTACTCCCTGTTCAATACAATTCACACAGTTTTTAAGCTTAGGAAGCATACCGCCACCAATAAGTCCGTTATCAATCAGATTTTTTGCTTTATCTACGTTAATACAACCCACAAGTGTCTTATCGTTATTTACGTCAAGCAGCAGTCCGTCTACATCAGTAACAAAAGCAAGTATGTCAGCGCTAAGACTTTGCGCTACTGCCAATGCCGCATCATCAGCATTAACATTTAATGTTTCACAATTTTCATCTGATGAAACAGGCGATATAACCGGAAGATAATCATTATCAAGTAACAGCTTAACAAGCTCTGCATCAGCAGACTGAACCTCACCAACACATCCTAACCCGGTTTTCTTTCTACATTTCAGCATATCAGCATCCTTACCCGATATACCGACAGCTTTTATACCTTCCGACTTCAACTTATCCACGATAGACTTATTAACTTTTCCGGTAAGAACCATCTCTGCTGCTTCAGCGGCTTCGGGGCTTGTAATTCTGTATCCGTTTTCAAATCTGTTTTCTATACCAAGCCGTTCACACAATGCAGTAATACTCTTTCCACCACCATGTACTACGGTAAGCTTTGCACCTGCCGATTTAAGCATTGCAATATCATCGAAAATACCGCTGAAAAGTCTTTCATCCTCCATAACACTACCGCCAAGCTTAACGACTATCTTCTTATTGTATAATCTTTTCAAAGCCGGCAAAAGCTGCTGAAAGCCTTTTATTTTCTCCTCACAATCAAGATTATGCGAAACATCATATTCTTTCAGATACTTTTTTGTATACTCAACATCGCTCGGACACGGAATATAGCTTGTGCCACGCTTTTGTCTTGTTTCATTTCCTTTTCCTGTTATAAGCACAAGGCTCGGGGTTTCCTCCTCACAAATAGCCTTTCTGATAGCTTCGCCACGGTCTGTTTCAATCTCATAATCACAGCCCTCTGCTGATACAAACTCAGCTATTTCCTTACAGATTTTTTCAACCGGTTCTTCACCTGCATCTTCTTCAGTAAGGAACACCTTATCAGAAAATCTGCCCGAAATCTCACCCAAATCCTTACGTCTGTTTTGAGCCTTATTACCGGGGCAACCAAAAACAGTATAAATTTTCCTACCAGGAAACTCTTTCATGACTGACTCAAACAGATTTTCAAAGCTCATTTTATTATGTGCGTAGTCAACAATTACAATAACATTGCTGTCAGCATTGGTGTATACTTCCATTCTGCCATCAGAACGCGCTTTCATAAGACCAGCATATATATGTTTCTGCGGAACTCCGAGTGCAATACATATCGCTATTGCTGCAAGTGCATTCTGTACATTGAACAAGCCTGGTATTGTAAGAGTAAATTCGCTATCAAACTCAGACGTTCTTACATTAAATACAGTATCACTACCCGACTTTCTTATGTTATAGCCATAAACATCAGCAGTTTCGTCAGCACTTGAGAAAGTGATTACTCCGCCGGCATTTTGAGCAGCTTTCAAAACTTCATCTGTACGCTCACCATCAAGGCACACGCAGGCAATTTTCGCCTGAGAGAACAGTTTCAGTTTTGAATAAAAGTAGTCATCAAAATCAGGGTGCTCCACCGAGCTTATGTGGTCATAACCAATATTAAGATAGCATCCCACATCAAATGTTACACCCTTAACTCTGCCATATTTAAGAGCCTGACTCGATACCTCCATTGTCATATATTCTACACCGCTTTTTGCAGCATTGTTAAAGTGCTTATGAAGCTCAATCGGCTCTGGCGTTGTAAGGTGAGATTCAAAATTTTCCACGCCATCATAGGTATCAATCGAAGAAATCACTCCCGAACGTGGCTTTCCTTCTGCGTTCATATACTCATCAAAGATATAGCGCATAAAATACGTGGTCGTGGATTTACCCTTAGTTCCTGTAATTCCTACAAGTCCGATTTTATCCCACGCCTGTTCATAGAACATATCAGCGACAAGAGGTATTGCATCTCTTACATCATTTACAAGAATATAGTCGCAGTCAACATTCATTTTATGTTCTGCTACATAGCAAACTGCTCCCTTTTTTATTGCATCACTAAGGTACTCATCCTTAAAATGAGCACCTTTACAAATAAATAGTGTGCCATCTTTTATATCCTGAGAATTATATGAAACATGCGAAATTTCACAGTCAGCAGAGATACTTTTTTCTACAATCAGATCGTTCTTTTCAAGCAATTTTATATATTCGCTAAGTTTGTATTTCATATGACCTCTCCTTTATACCATTTCTCGTAAATTTTTACCGCAGCTTAAAATCGACCTTTCGCAAAGGACCTCCAACGCATCGGTATAAAAATCGGTAAGTCCTGCTTCTTCACGAAACACCGAAAGCTCGGTACATGCTAAGATAGCACCATCACAGCCATTGGCTTTAATAAAATGATGTATTTCTCTAAAATCCTCTTCGTTACCCGGAAAACCTTTTTTTACCTGCTCGTATATAATTTTCATAACAAGCTTTTGTGTCTTTTCATCAGGAGCTACATACTCAATCCCCTCTGCGAGAATTTCCTTTTCGTAAATTCCTGTCATAATTGTACCATCAGTTGCAAGCACGCAGACCTTCTTTCTGCCAAGAGCTTTGACATATTTAGCAGTTTCACGAATCATATTTATTATTGTAACTTCCGTGCTTTTTTGCAACGCATCGTAAAAATAATGGGAAGTATTACACGGAATAGCTATCGCAGACGCACCTGCATTTTTCAAAAACTCAACATCCTTTTTCAAAAGAGAAAGTACCTTATCAGTTTCACCGCTTTTAATCGCAGCTGTTCTGTCAGGCATAGATGCGTGGTTTAAGATTATCATATCCAGATGCTCCTGGTCGCACTCTGCATCTGTTCGGTCTATTATCCTGCGATACAAAAGGTCTGTCGCAGCAGGCCCCATGCCACCGATTATTCCAAGCATTCCCATTATTATATCCTCCAAGTTATTTTTTCCCAAGGTAAGTCTTAAACTTCTTGTAATGACCTATTTGCGATTTGATTAATCTCAAAATACGTTCAGTATCGTTATCCTCACCAAACCACAGCGGATTTACATATTTTCCATCTTTAATCAGCTTTTTCATCTTCGCCTTATACGAAGGAGCATACTTAAACGCAACACCCTTCGGCACTACCATCCAAAGATGCTCATTTCTCGAAATATCCTCAGGTATAGGATTATTATAAACAAAGTCCTCTACAAATAGTTTTGCGATATTGTGTCCTGAACCTGTTACATAGAAATTAGAACGACCTTGTCTTGTGTTGATTTCAAAAGCCTTATATTTCCCATCACGGCTATCATATTTGATATCAAAGTTTGAAAATCCTGTATAGTTGATATCCTCCAAAAGCGCCTTAAACTTAGAATATAGCTGTGGCTCGTCCTCAGTTATAATTACCGCATGATTGCCAATTCCATAAGGCGTATGTTCCTCTAAAAGAACATGTCCCAAGCACATCATTCTGACCGAGGCATTCTTATCGGAATAGCTGGTGAGAACACGCATATTCGTGTCATCGCCCGGTACAAATTCCTGAACTATCATATGGTCTGTATAACCAGCCTCATATGTCTTGTTAAGAGTATCCTGCAACTCCTCAAGGCTGTCAAGCAAAAACACCTTTTTCTGACCGGGGAACTTATGCTCATAGTACATAACCTGATTGGCAGGCTTTAATATATAAGGCGCTGCAAACGGCGGCTCGGCATTCATATACGTTGCCGATGAGGTTACGTATGTGTGCGGATAGTCAATACCGTGCTTTTCACAAAGCTGATAGAAAAGTTCTTTATCCATCAGTGAATCAAGAAAAGCATAATCAGCATAAGGCACAATCACATTTTCCGCAAGATTATCTCTGCTTGTAGCAATTGCTTTTACATAACTATCGCCGCAACCGATTGCAAGGATTTTCTTATCTGTATGCTTAGCCGCATACTCATTCAGAGCCTCAGTTAAAATCTCAGGTGTGTCAAGCTTATCAACCTTGTCAAAATCAATCATTTTCGAGCGATAACAAGGTCCTTGCAAAGCTTTACCAAAGCCTTTTGACTTAACCTTATATTCTTCATAAAACGCACGTGCAACGCTGTAAACGTTGATATCGTTCCCGAACAAAACCGGGATAAATTCCTTTTCAACAAAATTCATTTGTAACACTTCCCTAAAGTTATTTTATATTAGACAAATATGCTGTTTTCATAAAAAGTGCGTCCTCTGCCTGAGTTCCCGCCGATTCACAAATGATAGTCGGAGTCCAGCTACGTTCATACAAAAGCTCGCCAAGTGGCTCAAAGAACGGACCGTAAACTTCATCATCAAATTTAAGATGCTTCTTTTCACCACCCGGTGTGGTATACTCAATTTTCGAAAAATGGCTATGAAAAATCTTAGCTCTGTCTTCACCAAGCTTATCTGCCATTTTGTCAAGAATTGCAGCGTAATCTGCCTTTGTTTTAACTCCGCCAAAGGTTCTTGCATTAAGGTGTCCGAAGTCTATACATGGCAAAAAACTGTCATCAACTCGGCACAGCTCCATAACCTCGTCCAAATCACCAAGCTGATTTATCTTGCCCATCGTTTCGATACAAAGATGTATATTATCAAGACCTGTCGCTTTCATTTCAGTCATAGCAGCTTTTAGTGTTACCTTTGCATTTTCCAGTGCTTCTTCTCTTGACAGTTTACAAAGTGCTCCGCTATGAACAACTATTCTGTCTGAATCAAATGCCTTTGCAAGCTCCAGAGTCTGCATAATATAACCTATACTGCTTTCCCTCTTATCACTTTCTGCTGTTGCAAGGTTGATATAATAAGGCGAATGGACGGACAATGCTATATCGTGTTCCTTTGCTGCAAGTCTTATTTTTTCTGCAGTTGCTGCACCGCATCTTACTCCGTTTCCACATTGATATTCATATGCGTCAAGGTTTCTGCCACGAAGCCAGCCCGGCATCTGCTCCGATGCCTTAAATCCTTCTTTATAAAAACTGTCGCTGTTTCCGGCGGGTCCAAATTTAATTCCCATAAAATTATCCTTTCGTAATTAATGAAAGTGTATATTTTTTCAGTATCTCTGCTGCATAATCGGTAGGAGTCTGCCCATCATATACAGGTATTTTATAGTCGCAATCGTCGTAAAATTCTTTTCTTGAATTAAATCTTTCTATCACTTTATCAATCTCATCTGACATAAGAGGTCTTGTAGCCTTTGCCTCTGTCATTCTCTCTTTTATCAAAGCCTCGTTCATTTCAAGATTAAATACAACACCTGTCTTTTTGAGCACTTCACGGTTAATCTCACGCATTACCGCACCGCCGCCGGTAGAAATAATAACTCCACATTCTTCCGCCGCCGCATGGCACGCAACAGTTTCAAGGTCCCTGAAATATTCCTCACCAAAGTTCTCGAATATTTCATTTGTGGTCATACCCATCTCCTGTTCAATCATAACATCAGTATCTACAAGCTTTCTGCCAGTAATTGTTGCAAGCTCTTTTCCTATCGTAGTTTTACCAGATGCCATAAATCCGGTCAGTACAATATTTTTCATCAGCCAAGCACCGCCTTTTTCGCAAGCTCAAAAGCATCATCAGGAAGCTTTGTGTCCGTGAAAAGCTCATAAGCAAGAATACCCTGATAAATCAGCATACCAAGTCCGTTGATAGTTGTTGCACCCCGAAGCTCTGCCTGCTTCAAGAACTCCGTCTTCCACGGATTATATATCATATCCACAACCGCAGTTTCCGAATCTATGAAGCTCAAATCTTCATATGGCAGAACCCCAATTTGAGGCTCCATTCCGGCAGTTGTTGTGTTGATTACAACGTCGTAGTGTAGTTGTTGCATTTTGGTGTTTATTTCATATCCGACAGCCACTTTTACATAATCTTTAAGCTTTATCGCACGTTCTTCGGTGCGGTTTACAACAGTTATTGACTTCGCACCTTTCATAGCAAAAAGCACAACTATCGGTTGTGTGGCACCGCCTGCACCAAATATTAGCACATCTTTCCCTATAATGTCTACTCCTTCACGGAGAATTGATTTATAGAACCCTTCAGCATCGGTATTATATCCGCAAAGCTTTCCATCACGATTAACAACAGTATTTACCGCGCCAAAGAGCCTTGCTTCCTCAGATATCTCGTCTAAGTATTCTATAACATCCAATTTATGCGGCGCTGTAACATTAACACCCTTAATTCCTAAACCTCTCACTCCGCATATCGCATCTGCAAGCCTGTCCTTAGTTACATTAAAAGCCACATACACACAGTTTACGCCTGTAAGCTTTGCAAATTCCCTATGCATCTGGGGAGATTTTGAGTGCTCAACTGGTGTTCCTATTATACCCAAAACCTTAGTATGTGCATCTACTGTCATTCTTTCCATTCCTTTGCCTTATAATTTTTAAGCACAACTCTTTCCATAGCTCTTTTCGCACCAAAGAAGGGAGTTTCCTTCGCTTCAATCGGATTTACCATAACCGACAGAATACCTGCTCTGTTTGCGGCATATACATCAGTAAAAACCTGATCACCAATGAAAACCGTATTTGTTTTATCCGCTCCCAATCTGCGCATTGCGTGCTTTATCTTATATACAAAAGGCTTGCGTGCATCAAAAATGAAATCAATATTCCCATCAAGCTTATCACAAAACAGTCTGACTCTTTCCTCGTGATTATTGGAAACGAAGATAAATGAAATACCCAAATCATCAAGACGTTTCAAAAACAGACGTGCATTCTCGTCCGGCAGAGGAGAAGTGTACGGTACAAGGGTATTGTCGATGTCAAGAACCGCAAATTTTATGTCATTCTTCAGAAAAAAACTATCTGGAATATCTAAAACCTTATTAAATTTGTAATCGGGATAAAATTTCTTATACAATGTTTTTTCTCCTACTTTACATACTTATCTAAATTACAG